>CAMWLV010000026.1 GCA_947175175.1 uncultured Lachnospiraceae bacterium | reverse complement strand
CATCATCTCACCATATGTAATGCTAAAATCCTTAATTTTATACTCATTTTTTAAGCATTTGCAAAACACTGCCAACTTCATTACAACCATCACAATCCTCTTCTCACCAAGGAGGTATACTTTTTTCTGAAATAATATAACTTTACTCCGACAAATTCTTCCCTTTCGTCTTCGTTAAGCAAGCGGTCCATAATCTTCTTCACCGCTCCAGATGTACACTTTCCGCTTCTGTTAAGATTTTCCATCATCCTGCGTGCCCGGTCATAGGCATCCCGTCTGCCTTTTAAAATTTCTGTCGCAGTATCTCTGATGGAACCATCCAGCTTTCTTATTCCATTTAGCAGAAGTGTCTCATTTATATCTTTCTCCATTACATCATCCCTTGGCTCTGTATATATGGTTCCATCTGGTTTGTAGGCAATTTTATCCATTTGCACCTTATTTAGTGGGCTTGTACGAATTTCTGTCTCTTTCTTGTGGGCATCACAGCATAAAATGTGTCCCTGCTGACCAGTGATCTTCTCTCCTCCGTCACACACACCAAGCATATTTTTATAGTCAATCGCCTTCTCCTTATCCGCACTCAATGGTATGAAATGTTCCACCCTGGAATGCGAATCCATGTAGATTCTTCGCATACAATAGGCACATAATCCCCTTTGTTCATGAATTAAAACAGCTTTCACATCATTTTTAGGAAATAAATGATCAAACACCTGCCTTACGGCATCTGTATTATCCCTGTCTATACTCTTCCACATATCACTTTTACGTATCTCTATTATTTTTCTGCCCAACTCGGCCGACAGTCCCTCTTTTTCAATATAGACCATGCATCACCCCTCCCAGATCATTCTTGCGTCCTCAACAATGCCTGCCATCTTCTTATACTCAGAATGATCCTCGCCAAGAATCCACTTTAGTTTTACCAATGCTTTCTCTGCGTCTTCAAAATGTTCCTCATCTACGGCTTCATTGATCTGATCGATCAGCACCTTAACATTCTTTGGTCTTGGCACACTTTCCTGTCTGTAACAAAGTACATCCTCCACTGTATACCCATAACATCCTGGCAGATATGTCACCTTCTGTTTTTCGTCCAGCAAAATCAGATTGACTTCCTTTGCAGAAGAGATCACGATTGGGGAATGTGTCGCGATGATAAACTGAACTTTCTCAAAAGTTGTGCGAAGCGCTTTGACAATATTCCACTGCCACTTTGGATGCAGATGCATGTCGATCTCATCAATAAGCACCACTCCTTTTATCATGGAACGATCACGAAGTTCCGGATTAAGGAGACACACCCTATATGCCAAATCCATAATCATCCACAACAGTGACTGATATCCGGCACTCAGTTTCGATATTGCCATCTCTTCCCTGTGGTCACGATACACAAGCTCGCCAAACTGTGTTGAGTAATAAATTTCAGGAATTTCATCCAGTTCATTGATTTCTTTCATAAACGCTGAAATAATACTCTTAAATGTTTCATACTCACCAATCTTTTTTCCCTTATTGACAGCCGCCACTTCCTGTTTCAGGCACCACTGCTGAATCGATTTTACATCCATAGATGAATCCAGACAGCCAATATAACCACATCTTCTGTCGTCAAGCTTTTTCTTTAATTCTGTACCAAAGTCGCCACGCCTCACTTTCCATACCCTCGCTGCACTCTGAAAACTGATCAGCGGAAGAATCGCATCCAGCTGGTTGGCCTGTCTTTTCATCCATGTACATACGCCTTTATCATCCATCTTTGTATGCGTCGATGCCAGCTCCTCCTTCACTCTGTTCCACGAAAAAATTTCTTCATCGCTAATCCTTAAACTGCATCCAGTGGAAATTGGTTCGCAATACACTACAGAAGACGATGAATCCCCAACTGGCTCAACTACCACACGCACATCTTCTTTTACAATATTTCTGGTACTCACACCCGCTAAATTAACAAATAGTCCGCTAAGTGCAGTTGCAATTCCTTCCAACACGGAAGTTTTTCCCGCGCCGTTATCACCAATCAGCAAATTCATTCCAGATTTTAAATCGATTTCTAATTCCTTTACGGCTCTGTAATTCTTTAAATTCACTTTTTCCAGATACATTTCTCACCACCCCTTGTTTCTATTACTTCAAACCTCACAAACTGACTTTCTATCTATGTAATATTATAGAGCAAAAAAGCTGTTATAACAACGGAAAAATTGTGCACACCGTTCTTTCGCCTTACGCCTGTTCTAACAGTTATACTAATCGAGGAGTATGCAATATTTCATATTAGATATATTTAAGCCGCCAGAAATTATATTTCTGGCGGCTTTGCCTATTTGCGATATGGGAAACATAGTTTCCTTTTAAATTATGATCCTGATTGTTTTGTGGCAACACAGACGGAACTGCCAATACTGCCACAACAGATTTTAATAAATTCATATCAAGTCCACGCTTATAACATTTCTTATAGTCTTTCTTAAACTGTCCAGAATCCTTGACTTTCAACATTATTCTTCCTCCAGACTAGCCCATAATTCGTCAAGCGTATCGAAACTTTCGCCGCCACCGTTTTCCAGCTCCTCCATAGCTGCCAGCGTTTCTTTACTTGGCATATCCTGCCCTTCTACTGTCAACCCTTGAATACATCCGATCAGATACGCAACCTTGCTATCTGGCACAGTGTCTAATAACTGATATACTTTCTCCCTATCACTCATAAGCTGCTTCCTTCTTTCTTTTTGATATAGTCATTATATCAGCTCCGCGTCCTTCTTCCAGTCCTCATCCTTTTCCTGGCTCGACGCTGTCGCCTTGGCGAGCTGCAGCACCATCTCGCTGAAATACCTTGGCGGCACATCTTTTAGGAAATAGGCTTTCTCTCTATCTGCTTCGTCGTAAACATAACTGCCGCGCTTCACATCTCCCGCCTTGTAAAATCTCGCATCATACACAGTTACTTCCTCGAAAAAACCGCCTATACCGCTGCCGGAAAAATGCAGCTCCACGCCCATGCCAAGCTCTGCATCCTCGCGATAGTAGGTATTAAAACTGCCCCCGTCCTGCACAGAGCCGCGGTACCAGCCAAGCCCTGTCAGCTTTCCATTCAAGGACATGTCATTGACTATACATCCCCCAAACCGTTCCATGCTTTTCCGGTTCGCTTCCTCCTCTGTCACATAATAAACCGCCCTGTCAAGCTGCTCGATCGGCTGTGTGATTTCGTAGTCCGCAAGCTGTTCTTTCCATGCCGTCTTCTCCTCGTCGGAAAGTTCCATCGGGTGCACAAGGCTGATGCGTGCCTCTTTGGGCAGTTCGTACTCTTCCTCGTCCTGCGTGTTGAATGAACCGTCCTCCATATAGCGGAAGCCCTGCACCAATTTCCCATCTTCATATACGCCCCAGACCAGACCGATCGCAAACTGATGCATCAGCGGATTTTTCACAAACAGCGCTTTCCATGCGTCCACACTCCACTCCCGCTTTACGGACAACGCATACTCCAGACGCGCTCTCTGGCTGCTGACTGTGGTCTTCATCTGTTTTTTCATCTGTTTGAACTCTTCATATGCTGCCGCCGCCTTGGTCTCGTTGTCTTTCTTTCCCGGTGCGGGCAGATTCTTCAGTTTCTTGCCTTTTTCGTCATAAACCTCAACTTCAAGCGCTGGTGTGATCATCACCTTGAAAGTCCGCTCCCCATAGTCAAATATCCTCTGCATATTTTCGTCAAATCCAAGGTCGGGCACAATGCGGTCAGAGAGCTCCTCACGGGTAATCCCAAGCTCTGCAGCGGCAAATTCAAGCGCTTCGCCCGCCGCTGCCTTCACCTGTTTGAACTTAAACTTTCTCGCTATGCCATCCACAAGCAGAAGTGCACGCGGCGACGGGTTCAGCGCAAGTGCTTTCACTGCCTCCGCCGCAATTGCTCCCCTTGCATTCTGCGGCCACTCCTGAATCTGGTGCTGCAGCTTCTGGATAATATCCTCCCCGCCGTGGATCGACGCTGCATAGAGCACCCAGCGTTTCTTGGACTCTGCGCCTGCCGCAAGCCATCGGTCAAACAGTTCATTCACATAACGCGCAAATTCTGCCGTATTCAAATCCTCCGCGAGCAGCAGTGCGCTCTTGTTAATACCACATTTATCTTGTGATGCATAACACAGCAGAACAGCCTGCAGATATTCCTCATCTGCCTCGTCACCGTTTATCCTGTGTACTGAAGAAAACGGTGAGCCATATGCCCATTCCAGACTTCTTTTTCTATTACCCTTATGCAGCCGTTTTACCAGATCCTCTTTTGCGAGTGATTCGCTGGAAGAAGCGCTTTCTTCCATATTCAATGCGCCCTGCATCAGACTCAATACTTTCGCATTCTTTTCCTTCTCCATCGCCTTCTGGAGCATTTGGTCATAGTTGCCGCCATTTTGCTGCCAGCGCATCATGACAAGAACCGCCAGCTCTCTAAGCGGCGCTTTTTTTGCCTGCAAAAGCGTCCTGACATCCTCCTCCCAGTCTGTCTGCGCACATAAAATATCAAGCAGCTCCTCCCTGACAAGTTTTGAGCCGTCTGACGCATAGCTTAAGATTTCCTGCCTGTTCCGGGCTGCATCCTTCCGCATCGCGCGCAGGGCAAGATAACGTGTTTCTACACCCGCGTTGGAAAATGCAGCAAGTGTCTCCTCCCTCCTTGTGCGCAGATAGTCCGCAAAGACCTCCTCTGCACCCGCGACCAGAACCTCAGGAGTACAGCCGCTGTAAAACGTACCTGACTTGTACATTGTACAGAATGCCGATAACTGGTGTGCGACATCAAGCTGTCCTCTATTCAGGGATGCAAAAAACTTTTTCACTCCGTCTACATCTGCGGTATCTTTTTGAACCTTCATATAGGGAAAACGGCAGATCACCAAAAACACAATACATCGGTTTATAAAGTCTTCGTCATTGCAATGCTTTTGATAATCCCACAGATGTCTCTGTATATAATACCTGTTGAGAAAGCCATCGGCAAATTCATCCTCATAGGGATACAACTCTGAAACCGCACAGTTCCCCCTCAGGTATTCTTTTGCAAGCTCCACATGTGGTGTATTAGCCACCACTTGCTGGATCATCTGCTCATGGTTTGGTTTGATGCTGCCGATCACCTGCTGGTACAGCTTAGGATTTTCCTGCTTCATGACATCCTTTAACACATTGACTGCCGCCGTCGTATCAGAGAAATGTCCGCCTGCCCTCCGGTAAAGACCCGCTGGTACCGCAAAGCTCTTTTCGTCCAGCACTTTTATGTAGGCTTCCTGATGTTTCGCAAGCTGCCTTTTTAAGATCTGTCTGCTGTCTGTCATCGCAGCCCAGCAGATATAGTATTCTGGATCAATGCCAAACAGCTCGTCACAATCCGCGCCATCCGTTTTGACATCACTGATGCCATCGATGCGGACACATTCCAAGGAATACAGCGCTGCCATTGCATTGATTGCCATACACGACTTGACAATGTTTGTCAGGACACTGGAAAGCTGATAATTCAAAAATGCCATACTGCTGACTGTGAGAAAACGTTTCATCTCTTCGTTTGTCATGCTTCGCGCTTTGACTTGACGCAGCAGTTCTTCCGTAAGCTGCCCGTCGCGGACCGCATTGATCACTTCCGCGCGCTCGCGGTATTCCCGCCGTACAACCCATGTATTCAGATAATGGAGAAGGATATCTTCATATGTTTCCATATAAGATACATCTTCTTCGGAAAGCTTGTCCGTTTTCTGGTATTTCCTGTTAAAATACAGGACTAAAACAGGCAAAACATATTTTTCCCCTTCCGTTTCGAGCGGTTCGATGACATCCTTCAAATCTTCAACACGATTATGTGCAATCCCCAACAGCCGTTTCCACATCCCCTGCATCAGTATTCCCGTTGTGGATGCTGACGTTGCATAATGAATAAATAGGACAATTCTTTTATAGAGGTCACATTCCTCGGCATCAAAGATGACGCTGAAACCATCTTGAACCAGCTGCACACAAGTATCATGACCAATCGCAAACAGCACATTGACCAGCCGAATGCAGGTCTCCCTCTTATCCTTCCTGCGCAAGCCTTTCATAAATTCCCTTGCTTTCCTTTGGCTCTCCCATGTAACCAAAAGATTTTTCCTCTCAAACTGATCCAGCACCTCATCGCCCACATCGCCCTTCAGGTATCTTTCCGCCAGCACACGATCCTGCACTGAGATATCTAAAGTTTCCAGCAATTCGACCATATCTCCAATCTGACTGTTATCTGCGTTTGTTATCATGATAATCTTTCCCCTTTCTATTAATAATCCTATTTCAGCCCTGCCTCTGCCTTCCATCCCTCATCGCGCTCCTCACTCGACGCTGTCGCCTTAGTGAGCTGCAGCACGATCTCACTGAAATATCTCAGCGGAATATCCTTTAGAAAATACGCATTCTCCCCATCTGCCTCATCATAGACATAACTGCCGCGTGCCACTGTCCCCGCCTTGTAAAAACGGACATCATAGATTGTCACGTCCTCACCCAGTCCGCCGACATATGCTCCAGAAAAATGCAGCTCCACACCAATACCAGCCTCTGTGTCCTCGCGGTAATACGTGTCAAAACAACCTGCATCCTGCACAGAACCGCGATACCAGCCAAGCCCTGTCAGCTTTCCATTTAGAGAGAGGTCATTGATGATACATCCGCCAAACCGCTCCAGACCTTTCTTGTCCGCCTCCTCCTCTGTCATGTAATAGACTTCCCTGTCAATCTGATCGACCGGCTGTGTGATCTCGTAGTCCGCAAGCTGCTCTTTCCACGCTGCTTTTTCCTCGTCAGAGAGTTCCATCGGATGCACAAGGCTGATGCGCGCTTCTTTAGGCAGTTCATACTCCTCCTCGTCCTGCGTGTTAAAGGAGCCGTCCTCCATATAGCGGAAACTCTGCACTAATTTCCCGTCTTCATAAACGCCCCAGACCAGACCGATCGCAAACTGATGCATCAGCGGATTTTTGACAAACAGGGCTTCCCAGGCCTCCACACTCCACTCCCGTTTTACGGACAATGCATATTCCAGACGCATCCTCTGGCTGCTGACCGTGGTCTTCATCTGCTTTTTCATCTGCTTGAAATCTTCATAAGCCGCTGCCGCTTTGCCCTCGTCGTCCTTTTTACCCGGCACTGGCAGATTTTTGAGTTTCTTTCCGTTTTCATCATACACTTCGATTTCCAGAGCAGGCGTAAGCATCACCTTGAAACTGCGCTCTCCGTAATCAAACATTCTTTCCATATTTTCGTCAAATCCAAGGTCTGGCACAATGCGGTCGGAAAGCTCCTCGCGGGTAATGCCAAGCTCTGCCGCTGCAAATTCGAGTGCTTCGCCTGCTGCCGCCTTCACCTGCTTAAACTTAAACTTTCTCGCGATACCATCAACGATCAATAACGCATGCGGCAACGGGCTCAGTGCAAGCGCTTTCACCGCCTCCGCCGCAATCGCTCCCCGCGCCGCCTGCGGCCACTCCTGAATCTGGTGCCGCAGCTTTTGAACCATATCCTCACCGCCGTGGATTGATGACACATAAAGAACCCAGCGTTTCTTGGCTTCAGCACCTGCCGCAAACCATCGATCAAACAGTTCATTCACATAGCGGGCAAACTCAGCAGCTTCGAAGTCCTCCACAAGCATCTGCGCATTTTTGCTGACACCGTTTGTCTCCTGCGACGCATAACACAGAAGAACCGCCTGCAGATACTCTTCCTGCACGACATCACCATTTGTCCTGTGCACAACAGGAAATGGCTTTTGATATGCCCACTCCAGACTTTTCTTTTTGCTGCCCTTGTTCAGCTGCTTTACAAGTTCCTCTCTCGATAGTGTCTCCTTGGACAGACCGCCCTCCTGTATATCGAGCGCCCCCTGCAGCATCGTCAGTATTTTTGCATTCTTCTCCTTTTTGATCGCATGCAAAAGCACTTCATTGTAACCGCCGCTCTCCTGCTGCCAGTGTGTGAGCACACGCGCCGCCAACTCCCGCTGTGCCATTTTCTTTGCCTCTAATAATACCTTGATTTCATCCAGCCAGTCCTGTTGACCATATAAAATATCTAACAGCTCTTCCCTGACAAGTCTGGTACTGTCTGATGCATAGTTCAAAATTTCCTGTTTGTTCCGCGCTGTATCTTTCCTCATGACAAGCAGTGCGAGATAGCGTCCTTCTGCCTTGGCGCCGGAAAATGCCGCAAGGGTCTCTTCTCGCCGTTCACCATTTAGATACCGCGCAAAAGTATTGACAGTCCCCTTCACAAACAGCTCAGCATCACAGCCGCGCCAACAGTCACGTGAGCCATATATCGCCATAAAACCATTTAACTGATGGACAATGTCCATATCCTGGGCATCAAGCAAGTGGTAAAACTGCTCTACCTGTTCCACTTCTTTCTCACAATTCTCAACAACCCTTATGAATTCCGAACAGGCCAGCACCATAAATGCCTTGCATCTGTCAAAAAATCCCGGGTCATTGCAATGCCTCTGATATCCATGCATATAGTCATATGAAACATATCCTGTCACAAATTCCTCTTCATGTGGATACAATGCTGAGATTTTACAATGCCCCCGCAGATACTCCCTCGCCAGCTCCGCGTTTGGTGTATCCCTTACCAGATAGTGAATTACCTTATCATAGTACGGTTTTGCTGCATTGATTTGCTCATATAACTGGAAATTTTCTTCTTTCAGTACATCCTTTAATGCATTGATGGCACTGATCCAATCCTCCCCAGCCGATTTCTTCGAATGACTTTTGACAAAACAAGTTTTGTAGCCCTCTCCATCGATTGCCTTTAGATAATGTTCCTGGTTTTTCTCGAGCTGTCTTTTTAAAATACGCGGATAGTTTTGAACTGCCGCCCAGCGGATATAGGTGTCTGGTTCGATCCAAAACAGTTCGTCATAGTCACCGCCGCCGCTGCTGATTTTCTCCTTCGAGGCATCAGAAAACGCGAAAAGCACCCATTCCGCATCCACAGCCAGACATACCCTGACCACATCCATCAGCACATCCGAGAGCTGGAAATTCAGGTATGCCATGCAGCCGATACTGCAAATCTGCCTGCGGGCATCTTCTGACAAAGCACACTGTATGATGCCATCTATCATTTCCTTTGTAAGCTGATGTGCACGAACTGCAGACACAATTCTGTCATGTCCAAAGCAAGCTTGTTGTTGGAGCCATTCATCAAGACACTCGAGTATCGCATCCTCGTACTCCTTCATTAGTTCCACATCCTCTGCTGCCAGCTGCTTTGCCTCTGTATATTTCATCCAAAAGTAAACTGTCAGAGCCATTAACAGATATTGGCTTCCCTCTTTTCTGATCAGGTGCATGCTTTCCCTCAGATTTTCAGGATTGTTCTGTGCGATCTCCCTCATGCGTCCCAGGTCATAGCTACTCATATATTTCCCCCATCTTTCCATGAATAGAATAAGCTTTTTATAAAGCGCACACTCCATAACAGCCTCAATCGGATGTTGATGAAAAGCATAAAAGAAGGCAGCACATGAGCTATGGCCAATTGCAAACATAACATTGAACAGACGGATACACGCCGCTCTCTTGTCCGCCCTGCCCACTCCTTTCATGATGGAATCCAACTCATATGTTATACTATATGGAAATGCCTTTGCCGCAAAATCAATCCTCTGGAACTGGTCTAATACCTCATCTCCCACCTCGCCGTTTAAGTACTGTTCCGCCAATGCACAATCCTGCCTCGACACACCAATCTTTGCCAGAAATGCAAGCATATCCGCAATCTGACCATTTCCTTTATTTACAATCATGATAAAATCCCCCTTCTCTGCCAACCAGGCTCTTGAAATCCTGTTCAGGAAATCAGGTTCGCGCCCTTCTTCCAGTTCTCATCCCGCTTCTCACTCGACGCAGTCGCCTTGGCAAGCTGCAATACGATCTCGCTGAAATATCTCGCTGGAACGTTCTTTAAGAAATACGCCTTCTCCTTGTCCGCCTCATCATAGACATAACTGCCGCGCTCTATCGTTCCCGCCTTATAAAACCGTGCATCATACACCGTCACGTCATCATTCATACAGGCTACATACGTCCCGGAAAAATGCAGCTCCACGCCGATGCCAACCTCTGCATCTTCGCGGTAGAAAGTATAAAATCCCCCTGCATCCTGCACAGAACCGCGATACCAGCCAAGCCCTGTCAATTTTCCATTCAACGAAAGGTCATTGAGCACATATCCGCCAAACCGCTCTAATCCCTGTTTGTCCGCTTCCTCCTCTGTCATATAGTATACTGCCCTGTCAAGCTGCTCGATCGGCTGTGCGATCTCATAATCCGACAATTGCCCTTTCCACGCTGTCTTTTCCTCATCGGTGAGCTCAATCGGGTGCACCAGACTGATGCGCGCCTGTTCGGAAGGCATGTACTCCTCCTCGTCCTGCGTGTTGAAGGAACCGTCCTCCATATAACGGAAGCTCTGTACCAACTGGTCGTTATCATAGACACCCCAGATCAAACCGATTGCAAACTGATGCATCAGCGGATTTTTGACAAAAAGATTTTTCCATGCATCCGTACTCCACTCCCGCTTTGCGGACAATGCATACTCAAGGCGCGCTTTCTGGCTGGTGACAGCCGCTTTCATCTGCTTCTTCATTTCCTTAAAAGCTGCATATGCCTCTGCCGCCTTTTCTGCATCGTCCTTCTTTCCCGGTGCGGGCAGATTCTTCAATTTCTTTCCGGTCTCGTCATACACTTCAACGTCAAGTGCAGGGGTAATCATCACCTTGAACATGCGTTCTCCATAATCGAATATTCTCTCCATATTCTCATTAAATCCAAGGTCGGGCACAATACGGTCGGAAAGCTCCTCGCGGGTAATGCCAAGCTCTGCCGCTGCAAATTCGAGCGCCTCGCCCGCCGCTGCCTTTACCTGTTTGAACTTAAACTTCCTCGCGATACCATCCACAATCAACAGCGCACGCGGCGACGGGCTCAGTGCAAGTGCTTTCACCGCCTCTGCCGCAATCGCTCCCCTTGCATTTTGCGGCCACTCCTGAATCTGGTGGTGCAGCTTTTGTATGATATCCTCCCCACCGTGGATTGACGATGCATAGAGCACCCAGCGCTTCTTAGACTCCGCGCCTGCCGCAAGCCATCGATCAAACAGTTCATTCATATAAACAGCAAGCTCTGCTGCCTGTAAATCATCTGCAAGCAGCTTTGCATCTTTGCTGACGCCATTCTTGTCCTGAGACACATAACATAACAAAATGGCCTGCAGATACTCCTCCTCCGCGATATCTCCATTTTTCCTGTGCACCGGTGAAAATGGCTTTGCATTTGAAACTGTATTTTCAAATGCCCACGCCAGACTTTTCTTCTTCCCCCCCTTATGCAGCTGCTTTACAAGTTCTTCCTTAGTAATGGTCTTTTGGGGCAACTCACTCTCCTGTATATTGAGTGCACCCTGTAACAAGGCGAGTACCTTTGCATTCTTCTCCTTCTCCATCGCCTGCAACAGCACTCCGTTATAATTATTATTGCCGCCCTCCTGCTGCCAGTGCGATAATACCTGTATTGCGATCTCCCGCTGTGCCGCTTTCTTTGCCTCTAAGAGCGCCTTAACCTCGTCCTCCCAGTCCCTCTGGCTATATAAGATATCCATAAGTTCCTCTTTGACAAGCTTCGCTGTGTCTGACGCGCAGTTTAAGATTTCCTGCTTGTTCCGCGCGGTGTCCTTTCGCATCGCGAGCAGCAACAGATAGCGCCCTTCCGCCTTGGCGCCGGGAAATGCCGCGATGACCTCCTCACGCCGTTCGCTGTTCAGATACCCCGCAAATGCATTGACCGCTCCTGCCAATAATGTCTCAGCCGAACACCCCTTGGGACCGCCGTATGCCGTGTATGATGCCACGAAGCCATTTAGCTGACGGGCAATATCCAGATTCCCGCTGTCAAGCATCTGGAAAAACAGTTCTACATGTTTTGTCTGATCTTGTTCATCCTTCTCGACAATCGTTGTCTTCTCCCAACCGATCAGAATCGTAAATGTCTTGCATCTGTTTAGAAATTCTTTATCATTCCAATGCTTTTTGTGTTCCTTTATATAGTCGCGGACAATATGTTCTGTCGAAAATTCCGCCTCATATGGATACAGATCTGTAACCTTGCCGTTGCCCCTCAGATATTCCCTTGCCAGTTCCGCATGCGGCGTATCCTTGACCAGATGATCAATGATCTTTTCATAATCAGGCTTTCCTGCACCGATTTGTTCATACAGGTCCGGATTCTCCTCTTTCAATACATCTTTTAATACATTGATTGGCTTGATGGCCTCATCCAGACTGTACTTTTTCTTTGCAAGCAGTGCCGCATACCCATTTTCCTCCATGGCGCGCAGATAACTCTCCTGATTTTTTTCAAGCTGTCTTTTTAAGATCGGGATTTGAACCGAACTCACAAATTTTGCATAATAATACTTCTGTGCAGTTTCAAATGCTACCCAGCGAATGTATGTCTCCGGTTCAATCCACATAAGTTCACAGCAGTCTCCACCGTTGGAATCCGGCATTTTATCCCTGTCGAGAATATCGGCTAACGCGAAGAGTACCCACTCTGCATCCACAGACACGCACGTCCTGAAAATATCCCTCAGAACATCGGAAATCGTAAAGTTCAGGTATGCCATACTGCCAATAAAGCAGAGCTGTTTACGTCCAGGCTCCGCGAAGCTGCACTGCTTCGTGCCAGCAAGCAGTTCCGGGGTAAGCTGCTGTGCACGGATTGCAGCCACAATCTCCTCATGCGCGCTGCATCCCTGCTGCGCCAGCCATTGGGCAAGACAGTCAAGCATCCCCTCCTCATACTCTTTCAAAAACGCCATATCCTCTGCCTCGAGTGAATCTGTTTCTGCATACTTCCTTCCAAAATAGGCTGCCAGAACCGTCAGATAATATTTTGCACCCTCACCTCTTAACTGACCAATAATCCCCCTCAGATTTTCAGGCTTATTATCGATCTCCCGCATCAGGCTGCCCATGTCATGGCAGTTCATGCTATGCGCATTCAGATATCCAGTATTTTCCGAGCATTTTTCTATGTAGATAACTATTGTCTTATAGCGCTCTCCATTCACACAAGTATGGGAAAACAGAACACTGCTTGTGTTATGACCAATCGCAAACAATACATTAAATAACCGCATCCACATAGTACTCATTCCGTTCTGGCTCATTCTCCACTCAATTGAATTCAGCTCCTGCTTCACCTGATATGGAATCACAGCAGACGCAAAATCAATCCGCTGGAACTGGTCTAACACCTCATCTTCAGCTTCGCCGCTTAAATATCTTTCCGCCAGTGCACAGTCGTGTTCTGAAATACCCAGCTTTTCCAGAAATGCAAGTATCTCTGCAATCTGTTTGTCATCTGTGTTGATCATCATAATAATCATTACCCCTTTCTATTCCAATCATCCACTCAGATCTTTTGACACTACTTTCGTCAAAGCAGCATTCAGGCTAATGCTATTTCAAAATTCTGCCCTAGCCCTTCCGCCACGATTTCCATCAAACTTTTTCAACTATACTCTACTTCTATATCAGAGTCCCGCTTCCTTTCTCCAGCCCTCGTCCCGCTCCTCACTGGATGCCGTCACTTTCGCAAGCTGCAATACAATCTCACTGAAATATCTCGGCGACACATCTCTTAACAGACAGGCTTTCTTCCTGTTATCGTCCCCGTATGCATAAGCGCGGCACTCCGCAGTCCCCGCCTTGTAAAAAGCAACTTCATACACTGTCACGTCCTCCTGGTGCCAGCCGACAAAGCTTCCCGAGAAATGCAGTCTCACACCCATGCCAGTCTCTGCGTCCTCTCGATAATACGTGTTATAGCTGCCTGCATCCTCGACAGAGCCGCGATACCAACCAAGCCCTGTCAATTTTCCATTGAGTGAAAGGTCATTCACAATGCAGCCGCCAAAGCGATCTAAGTACCTTTGATCCGCTTCCTCCTCCGTCATAGGATAAACCGTCCTCTCAAGCTGCTCGATCGGCTGTTTGATCTCATAGTCTGCAAGCTGCTCCTTCCACGCTTCCTTCTCCTCATCAGTAAGTTCAACCGGGTGCACCAGACTGATGCACGCATGCGCGGGCAGTGCGTACTCTTCCTCGTCCTGCGTATTAAAGGAGCCGTCCTCCATATAGCGAAAGCTCTGCACCAGCTCTCCATTTTCGTAAACGCCCCATATTAAACCAATCGCAAACTGATGCATCAGCGGATTTTTGACAAACAACTTTTTCCACGCATCAGGGCTCCATTCCCGCTTGGCAGACAGCGCACACTCAAGACGTGCCTTCTGACTGGTGACAGCAGCCTTCATCTGCTTTTTCATCTCTTTGAACTCTGCATAAGCCGCCGGAGCCTTACTCTCATCATCCTTCTTCCCTGGTGCAGGCAGATTCTTTAATTTCTTTCCATTTTCATCATACACTTCAATGTCAAGCAACGGGGTAAGCATCACTTTGAATATACGCTCACCATAATCAAATGTCCGCTGCTGCTTATCGTCAAAGCCAAGATCGGGCACGATGCGGTCATCAAGCTCTTCTCGACTGATGCCAAGCTGTTTTGCCGCCTCGTTAAGCGCCCTCGCTGCCCCGTCCTTCACCTGCTTGTGTTTGAATTTGCGCGCAATGCTGTCGACGAGCAGCAGCGCGCGCGGCGACGGGTTCAGTGCAAGCGCCCTCACCGCCTCTGCCGCAATCAAGCCCCTTGACGTCTTCGGCCACTCCTGAATCTGGTGATACAACTTGGGAACCATATCCTCATTGCCGTGAATTGACGCCGCAAAGAGCACCCAGCCCTTTTTCGCCTCCGCACCCTGCGCAATCCACTTGTCAAACAATTCATTGACATAGACCGCAAACTCAGGAGCATTCAGGTCCGCTGCAAGAAGCTGTGCGTTTTTGTCAAAGCCACGTATGATCTGCGCCGCATAACACAGGAAAATTGCCTGTATATATTCATCGGACGCCACCTCGCCGTCTATTTTATGCACTACGCTAAACGGCGTCTCATAAGCCCACGCAACAGCTCCTTTTTTGCCGCCCTTATGTATCTGCTTTACCAGTTCTTCCTTGGAGAGTGGTTTGTCCGCCTGACCGCCTCCCTGTATGTCCAACGCCTTTTGCAGCAATGTGACAAGCTTTGCACTCTTCTCCGTCTCAAGTGCCTGTGAAAGCAGCACATTGTAATTTCCGCCCTCCTGCTGCCAGCGCAAAAGCACCCTGATTGCAAGCTCCCGCTCTGATGCCTTTTTGCCATTCAGCAATACTTTGATATCATCCTCCCAGTCCTTCTGGCCATACAAAATGTCCAGCATCTCCCGCATGACCAAATTGGAGCTGTCTTTCGCATAGTTTAGGATTTCCCGCTTGTTTTTCACAGTGTCTTTCCGCAAAAGATGCAGTGCAAAGAAACGCCCCTCTGAAGGCAGTCCTATAAAGGCTTTTATCATCTCTTCCCTGTACTCATTCATGTACCCTGTAAAAATTTCCTCTGCGCCTTCCATAAGCCTGCCAAGCTCTCTGTCATAACGGGCATATTCTTTGTACAATAGTACAAAAGCCCACAACTGATGTTTGATATCAAGCTGCTCCTTGTCAAGAAGCGCAAAGAATTTTTTCACGTTTTCCACACTTGAACAAGATTTTTCAAAAATCAGATCAAGTCCCACAATCTGCTTAAATATAAGAAACACTCTGCATCTGTTTAAAAAAGCCTCATCATTACAATGTTTTTGATACTTTTGTATCAGCTTCTTTGCATCATAAAATCTGGTCGCATATGGTCCGCTCTGGAAATGGTCGCCAAATTCCTCATCATAAGGATACAGCTCGGACACTTTGCAGTTTCCCCTTAAATATTCCTTGGCGAGCTCGGCGTGTGGCGTAGGCTCCACCAGATAGCCGATCATCCGCTCATGGTCTGGTTTCGCCTTCTGTACAACCTGCTGATATAATTCAGGTTTTTCCTTTTGCAGGACATCCTTTAACTGATTGATCGCGTTGTCGGCCTCCTCGTTCACGAAACGGGAATTGGCCGCAGGTCCCCATGACTGCTTGCAGATATAAATCAGTTCACGGCACTTGTCCAGCTCCATAACCTTCAGATAACTCTCCTGATTTTTTTCAAGCTGCCGCTTTAGAATCTGGTCATAATGACTCCATGCAGCCCAACCGATATAGAGCTCCGGATCAATATGGAATACTTCCTCAAAATCCCCGCCCTTGAAAGCGATATCTGTCCGGGCTCCACCACCGCCTATGTATACATTCAGAAAAGAATGGAGCGTTTCCTCGGCATTGACAGCCGCGCACGTCCTGACCATCTCTGTAAGAACCCCGGAAAGCTGAAAGTTCAGATAGGCCAGACTGGTAATAAAATAAAACCTGCTTTTTTCCTTCCCATTGATATTCACAAATTCCATCCTGCCGACGATATTCCCCTCTGGCCGCTTCCCACGGATAGCGGCGATAGCCTCCTCATGGGTAGGGCAGCCCTGTGCTGCAAGCCATTCGTCAAAATTTTTGAGTATGATACCTTCGTATTCTTTTATAAGTGCCGCGTCCTCTGCGGACACTTCGCCGGGCGTTTCGTATTTCCTGCCAAAATACATTGCCAGAATCACCGCAGCATAGAGTTCCCCTTCCTCCCGCAGCATAGGGAGTACCTCCAGCATATTGGCAGGCTTGTATTGTACCATCTGCAGCAGGCGGCTGTAATCTCCCTGATCCAGCCATCCCGGATAGTCTATGCGTATGCTGATGTAAACGATCATCCGCTTGTACAGTTCATATTCTTCAGCGTGATCCATTGCATTGTACCAGAACAGACTGTGGCAGGAGCCATGACCAATCGCATAAACCACATTGAAGAAGCGTACACACACTTCCTTTTTCTCTTTTCCCTTGACTTTCCTGATCTGGTCTGTGATATCCTTCGCTTCGTCGGATATCTGCCGCGACACCCCCGACAGGTCTTTCCTCTTGAACTGGTCTAAAACCTCATCTCCAGCCTCCCCTTTTAAGTACCTCTCCGCCAGTTCACAATCCTGCGCGGATATACCTAATTTCAATAAAAGTGTGGTCATTTTGCCGATCAGATTATTGTTTGCATTTACTGTCATACCTTACTTTAATACCTCCTGTCTCATAAAAACTATTTATGTGCTGTTGTTTATATTTATTATAGCTATTTAAGGCAGTTTGTTCAATTAGAATATGGGAAAAGCTTAATGAATGTTTATTCTGATGGGCATTGATGGCAAAGTACATAATTATTTTTAAATATTAACAAATCATAATTATCTGCCGTTTCCTCCACTACAAATCCAACTGAAAAATTGTAAAAGAACCAAAATTTATAACACGTCTCATAATAGACCCCCACTATATGGTTTCTCGGCATCATGATAAAATTATAATGGGAATCCTATATCTTGACAAGGAATTTCATATTGGGAAAATGTTGTTGGTAATGATGCTTACATACACTTCGCTTTCATCCAGCGTCAATCACGGAAATGAAAAAATGAGGAACTGTGAAAAATAACTTATACATGTTATTTCTGCACAATTCCTCAGTGCTGATTTAATTCAAAACAAGTCCAATCAATCGATCTGCATGGTCAGCCATAAAAAACGGAATATTCAATTACCTACCTGACGGACACCTTTCAATATTAATGGTTTTCGATAAGGTGAATGTTTCCAGTCACAGCAAATAATAGCGCACTCCTTTGTCACACTCAATTTTATCCCTGCAAACACTTATATATCGGTACAGCTGTGTATAGACACCCATCAGCGAATCCTCCTTTTTTCCCAATTGGTGACGGCGCATCGTCAAACCGTCGGTCAACCGGGAAAGCAGCTCTGACAGCAGTTCCATGCCGTATGCTGCTGTGCGTGCGGCCATATTCTTTAGCGTTTTCAATGTGCTGTCATGCACTGTATCAAATCCGCTCTGGTACAAGTCCTCCAGTAGATTCTCCACATCGGACAGCAGCCGCTCAAGCACTTCTTCTTTATCGTACATATCCATTACTTATCAACTCCTGCTCTGATTTCTTTTCTCAATTCCCATCTGCCTCTCTTTGCCGAAAGCCTCACCTGAGTACATTTCGATTCTACATCATATACCCCCTCGTATCCAGTTCTTTCCTGCCAAAAACAGCCACAGGGTACATCCGGATTATGCCGCCGCGCAGATAGACTTTACCGAAAAAGCATGGTAGGTTTTCATTCGTAATCTTCTCCAAATACCGGATTCCCTCTGCCTCGTCCTTGGAATAGACAACTTCCACTACAACCGCTTTTCCAGCCTCATCATACAGATTCATACATAGTTTTTGTTCTGTTTCAAGAAATACCGCCTGATCACACGATGCTGGTCTTATAAATACAAGCTTCGTCCGCTTTGTGCTGTCTGAATCTGATAAATCGTTTTTTTCCAGTGTGTCTATTTTATCTTGAAACTGTTCCTCGAAAAGCTGCGCGAAATCCTGATAATACCACTTTCCTAAAACATCTGTGGTCAGCGTATTTTTATCCGCTCTTCTGTCCCGGATCAGTTGTCCCTTTGTCTCTTTACTTGACGATAGTCTCCCCCTGCTGTCGCTCTTTGCCTGCTCCAGATGAATATGCCAGAACACAAGCTCCCGTAAGGGAACCGACAATCCCCACGGTGTCTCCTGTGTATAGCGTAAACCCGCATTTGTATTATTATCATAAAATACAGGTCTCGCCTGTGTGTATGTATACCATTCCTTCGTATTTTCTTCCAAAAAATAGACCGTCTCGCCCTCATACCCGCTCTTGCTCACAAAATGCTCCATCGCGATACCGACCAGATCCAAATCCAGGGCAGACGTATATTCTGCTCGGAATGCGCCTGCGAGTTTTGACACTTCAAGAGCATTCTGCGCCTGCCCTAACAGTTCCACCTGTCTGTAGAATGTAGTAAGCTGCCGCATCAACAGCTGTATCCTGAGCGATGCTACCCGCTTCAAATATTTATTGTAGGAATCCTGCAGCCGCCGCCAGTCACTCTCAAAATTCGGCAGCTTTGCATTGTGACAGATCGTTGCCAGACGTTCCATGTGGTCAAGCGCATCCTGTGGTGTTCTCGTCAATCCTGTGTCCAGGAGCTCCTCCAAAAAAATCTTCATCTGCAAAACAACATCCTGAATCTGCTCCATGTCATATTCTGTACTTGCGCTTCGATCCTGTTCCAGTTCATCAATGTTAATCTGCCCCGATTCCAGTTTGCACCACAAGACCGCCTCCGCCTTGTGAACACAGAATTCCTTCTTGTGGCAGGTACATGTAGAATACTCTAACGGAGAAAGCAGCTTAACTGTCATTGCCTGCGCCAGGGGCTGCACTGTCACGACACTTGAATAATTGATCTGAGGTCTTTTCCCTGCCCTGGCGCGGTCAATCAATTCCTGCAGTCTCCTGACACCCAGACTTTTGCAGAGCTTTTCCAGTGGATAGTCGGCAATCTCAGCTACTGGCTTGTCAGTCTTTTTCTCTGCACTTTTCGTGACAGTCTCTTGTTCAGCTGCTTCTTTATTAGCTTTTTTATTATCAACAGTTTCAGCCATCTTCTGCAAAGCAAGAATTCCGAGTATGACATGACGGCAGATGCTTCTCGACGGACACGAACATGCACTTTCCCCGAGCGGCATCTTGATCTGAACGGTCTCTTCCCCGACCTTTACTGCAATTGCATCTAAATTTTCAATCTGTCCGCTATCCAAAAGCTTACACGAAGTCGTCTCCATATCCTTATACGCGCGCTTTACGATTCCTTTATTAGAAATGCCAACTAAATAATCATCATCAATCTCCCGAAACACCGATTCCCAATCACCCATGTAACCCCTCCCCTGCCAATTAAGTAGGGAAATAACCTTCCCCTTACGCTGATACACTTACATAATGACATGCTTCCTCTACTGCCCTCACTGTGAATATCAGAATTACTCCTCATAATATTCTCGCAATAAACCCAGATAACTCCTCCGGCGTCATCGCGCCAACCGACGCCCCCATATCCGCGAGCACCGCCGCTGCCTTCTTGTCATAATTGGGCACTGCATCATGATCAAGCGCAGGCAGCACGATCAGCTTTGCCCCGCTCTCGATAATACTGCTGCTCACCTGATACAAATGATGATAACCGCCACCCTCATAGAGATCCGTGACCAATACCACCATCGTCTTGTGAGGCATCTCAATCAACTGCTCACAGTAAGCGAGTGCTCCGGCGATATTCGTGCCGCCGCCAAGCTGAATGCTCATAAGCGTCTCAACCGGATCATTGGCATATCCGCTCAGATCCACCACATTAGTATCAAAGATGACAAGCCGCGTGTCCAGCATCGGAAGCCTTGCAAAGATTCCCGCCATGACAGCGCTGTGAATCACCGAATCCAGCATCGAACCGCTCTCGTCCACGCAGATAATCACGCGCCACTGGTTATACTTTTTCATGCGTGAACTGAAATATACTTGTTTTAGGATAATCTGCTTTGTCTCTGTGTCATAATTTTTCAGATTCCTGCGTATGGTCTTTTTCATGTCCAGATTCCGCATGGATTTCACCGGACTGCTTACGTTGCGGTTCAGCCGCCCGAAAAGATTCTTTTTCATCTCCTGCTCAAGCTTTTTGGTCAGTTCATCGGCAACCTTGCGCACCACCTGTCTGGCAAGTTCCAGCACCTCACCCTTCATCATGTGTTTTAACTGCATGATGGTTTTTAAAAGCTCCTTGTTCGGCTCCAGCTTCCGCAAAACCTCGGGGTCTGTCAGCAGCTCTGTCATTTCATACTTCTCCAGCGCATGCCGCTCCATGATCTCCACGGTATTTCGCGGAAACAGCGTCTTGATCTTGGACAGCCAATGCGGAACGGTGAGCCGGGAACCCTCGCTTCCCCCGCGCCGCTCCTTGCGGATCTCCTGCTCGTCGCCATATTCCCTGGAATACAGGTAATCCAATGCCTCTTCCATTTCCATCAGCTTCATGCCGCTCTCCGAAAATGATATCTGACCAGCCGAATACTTTCCCAGCACAAGCCGCCAGCGGTTTAAAATTTCCTGTTCGTCTGCCATATTCTCTCGCTTCCTTCCTTTGCAAACGCTGATATCTCTTTCAAATCAGTCAACAACCTCCTTCCTCTGTCTTGTCCTGACATAAATATCAAGCACCTATTCCTTCAAAATTAATGCAATGCTGTACTATCACACATAAAATTTACCGTTTCAGTAAATCGTTTGCATAGTATCTTTTGCTCTTTTTTCTGCCATTCACTGTAATGAAATACATATAATCCTGATTATCAAAGTGCCATCCGATTCCCCGAATCACCCCAACCAGCTCTGGGTGATTGGCAGGAGACACCGATTCTCCATCAACAAATTGGGGCGAATTGTCCAAAGCCCTTATATTGGCAACAGAAATCGGAACACCTTCTACTGGATATACGATATTGGCAATACTGTCGTCTGCAGAAATCTCATATTCAATGACAGACTGAAACATTTTTCCACTGCACAATGCGATGTCAAGACAAACTCCCCACATGTTTTATTATCACTCCATTTCCTAAATCCCCAAAATACTCCGCGCATAGCAATCCAGCTCCCTGCCGTATGTATACCAGTCCGGGAGAACTTCGTCGCGCTCCATCAGCTCGCGCCCTGTCTTATGGTGAAGTCCCGCTGCCCGCTGCGCAATCTTATCCGTCTCACCAGGCGTGAAATACGCAAATGCCATACGAAGCTGTGGCAGCAGTTCCATAAACTCCGCCTCGTCAACCTCACCAAGAAAAGTATCGATGATTGCAAGCATCTCGTGCTCCATCAGAATCAAATCCCTCGCGGTAAAAAACAAGCCCCTGAAAAAGACTGCTGTCTTTAAAAGTTGTTCCCTCGTACCCGTGAGATATCCTCTGCACACCGCTCCTACCGTCTGTGAATCCTCAATGCCGCCTCCATAGAGAATTCCGTGAATGCACCCATTCAGTCCCGCATGAATCTGTACGTCTTCCTGCATCTGATACAACGCCTCGTAAAAGTTCTCCCGCTCCCCTGTGTCATCCTGCCCTTTCCTTCCCGTGATCTGATACAATAATTTCAAAGCGTTCATGCCCGCATCTAACATTTCATCGTGCAAACGCGTGATACTTGGAAGCAGGGTAATCAACTTTCTGACTCCTGTGTGCAGAAGCTCCCCGAATTTTAAGTCTGATTCGTAGAGAGATCCCAGCTCTTCCATCATCATCAGGGATTTCACGGCATCCGCAATCGAATAAAAGTCCATATCCTTCAGAATCAGTTCGTGCACGCGCTCATATACGGGATCAAGCTGACTGGAAATCCCCATCTCAAATACCTGTGTCAAAAGTATCGCTGCACTGTCTGCCTTTGTATCCTGCCGAAGCCGCTCCTGCACAATGCTGACAATCGCCTCCTCCATGGTCGCGCCGTACACCGACACATCAATCAGTGCCGCAAAAACCTGCGCACTGTACTTGTATTTCCAGATTTCACGAATCAGGCTGCGGTCTTTCCTCTGCTGCAGGTTCGGTCCTTTCACGCGCTTTGCAAACTCTGCACGCAGAAAAACCAGCCGATGAAAAAACATGCTCATCCGCCTGTGCTTTTTGCTGGAAAAAATGGAGAGTGTCACTTCTTTTTCCAAGGTACTGTCTGTCCTGATTCCAAACTTTTTGCACTGATTCTGAAAATCGAGGATAATCGGAGGAACGTCTGCCAGCGTGCAGAGCGCTCCTGAACCGGTTCCCGTCATCAGCCGCCGCAAAATGCGAAGCGGCATGTCTGATGTGATATTGTATTCACCCTTTACATACGAGGATAACACTGCGTCCTGCAGCTCATAGGCTCCCGGCTGAGGTTTCTCACGCAGACCTGAAAGACCCTCTGCCATCTGCCATGCGCAGATTTCGTCGTAGGTCGACAGCGCTCCCTCCTCTTTTCTGACTTCCTTCCCCGACGCAACCAGAAAATCCAATACTGCTGCCTCGTATGGTTTCTGCTCCTGACTGGCAAGCCTTTCCCATATTTTCTGATAAAAACCCGTGTAGGGCATACCGCTCGCATAACCGTTCAAGGCATCTGCCGCCTCCATGGAGTAAGGCATCAAATAGACACTCTCATTCTGATTCGGCACATAATGTTCGATCTTCTTTGCACGCTGAACCGTCTCCTGCCAGTTTTCATCAGAAAGCCTCTCACGCAATCCCGGCGTGTGGAATCCACCTGTTATCACAAGGATTCGCTGATTTTTCTTTGCACCACCGCGCAGCGCCTGCAGGGCGATTCGCGCTGCCATGTGCTGCTCCCGCGCAAGACATCCTTCACGCCGTAAAACTTCTTCCGGTGTGTTTTCCCTTGCAAGTTCGCAGTATGTATTCAGATGGGAAAACCACACATTACTATCCTCATAAAGCCCGTTAATCTCAAAATATTTTTCCCAAAACTCGTCAAAGCTGCGCAGCCCTGTCTTTTCGCACAACCTCTCTATGTACTCATTTCTTGTGAGCAGATAATCGTCATTGTAATTCCGCGGTGCCTCCCCTTCCGATGCCCTCTCTGCCGATGCTGCAAGAATATCCCCATAGGAAAGATCAATAAATGACATTTCTGTCATATTTTTGTATGCTTCCCTAAGTGCCACAAGCTCCGGTGAATAGTCCAGGAACGGATAATAGCACTTGTAATGCTCCTGCTCCTTTGATATCTTTTCCGCCTTGTCATGATAGGCATAGTAAATGGCAAACGGCGCGCGCGTATCCTCATGCAGCATGACTGGCAGCAGCGCATTGGCATTGTCTGGTCCCTCCACCAGAACTGTGTCCGGTTTCCAGTCCGCAAAGATCTTTTTGATCTGACAGGAACATGCCGGACTGTGATGGCGGACAGGAATCAGCATTATTTCAGCCATTTCCTCGCTTCGTAATATTGTTTCCATAATCCACCCTCTTTGCTGCTCTTATCCCGGATCACCGTGTTGAAATATCCCTTTACTTTTTCCAGATCGTCCTTGTCTTCCTTTGAGATCGCGCCAACCAGATTCTGTACAAGGCAGTCCACATTAAGATGTCCGTCCCCATAGTAATAGCCTGTGAGCATTGTCTGGTAATAGACCGACACCGCCTCCGCTGTACTCATCACTGCATTCGGCTTATCGATGCGATGGCCGTATGACGAAACTCCCTCCCTCAGCTCATGGTATGTGGAGGCGAGCAGTTCCGCGACATCCTCATCGGCCTGCATATCGACATGACTCTCCTGTGCAAGCATGTTGACCTCATTCAAAATAATCTGCTTCTCCAACGACACTTTATTGACCGGCATGACTGTCTCGAAGTTAAACCGTCTCTTTAGGGCGCTGCTCATCTCATTGACACCCTTGTCCCTGGTATTTGCAGTCCCAATCACGTTAAAGCCGGGACGTGCAAACAGAAAGCCGTCATCGCCCAGCTCCGGCACATTCAGAACCTTGTCACTCAGGACACTGATGAGGCTGTCCTGAATCTCCGCGGGCGTTCTGGTAATCTCCTCAAACCGGGTGAGAATTCCCTTTTCCATGCCCACATAAAGCGGCGACGGCACAAGCGCCTCCCTGCTTGGTCCTTTCGCCAGCAAGAGCGCATAGTTCCACGAGTATTTGATCATGTCTTCTGTTGTTCCCGCCGTCCCCTGTATCGTATTCTTGCTGTTTCCGCTGATAGCGGCAGACAAGAGCTCCGAAAGCATCGTCTTTGCCGTTCCCGGCTCACCGACAAGCATCAGCCCGCGGTTTCCCGCAAGCGTGACGATGCACCGCTCCACGAGCGCATCATTTCCGAAATACTTCTTCTTGATATCATACTTTTCGCCCTGATACTCGATCAGTTTCTCGCTGCCCAGGATAAACGTCCTGACCGCCTTCGGCGACATCTGCCAGTTATCTGGTCTCTTTGCATTTTGGTCTGCATTTTTGAGCGCTTCAAGTTCCCTCTGATAGCGCACCTCCACTGGGGGTTTTATCGTTTCCTGCATAATCTTGTCCTTTCTAAGGAAATGTTCACAAATTATTTGTGACAAGTCATTGTCATGAGTTATTTATGAGCAGTTCCTTATCATTTGCTTATTCTAAAATCTTTGGGTTGTTTCCGAACAACCATTACTCTTATTATAAACGCTGTCCTTCCCAATAGGCAAGCAGAATGTTGGATTGTATCGCTGGATCAAATTAAGAACTGTAGAAAAATGGGGCACAAAAGTTTGAACACATTATTTCATAGAATTATTTGCGAGCTTGTGATATAATGACACCAGATATTATATTCGCCCGAAAGGAATAGCAGAATGAATTTTCGAAACCGGAAAGGAGAACAAAATGGAACTGGTACTACAGCCAACTTCTGAGACTTGCGGCTAGGCGTGCATTGCAATGATCACAGGCAAAGCGATCGAGGAAGTAATCAGAGATATGAAAACAGGCGGACCTACAAGCATAGGACAGCCGATTGAAATACTGGACTTTTACGGAGTAAAACACGCTGAAAAGAATACACGTATTTCCAAAAAGAATCCTGCACCGCATGAATATTCTATTTTAACGGTACATACAAATGAGGGGTACACCCATTGGACATTGCTGTTTGACCACAAATATTATGACCCCGAATTTGGACTGATCGACGGTGAATACACACATGGAAAAATAACATCGTTTTTGGGAATTTATGCTTAAAAAATGAGACAGTCATCGAAAATGCCATCAAAAAACTGAACTTCTCCTCTACTCGCGTGCCGGGCACCCGCCAGCTCCTGCTGACATATTTCCTCTGGGTGCCCGTGTGCATAAAAAGCAGAAAGCATGGATTTCAAACATACTCTAATATGTATTCAGCAATTCCATTGTCCCGTCATCCAATTTCCGGCGGTAAACATCTGTCTGCAGTCTCCGATAGCCATCGCCCCATCTGGTTGCAAATTCCTCATCTCGGACACTGAATGTTACCTCAAAGTAAAGATATCCATCTGCATAATAAAGATGATCATAGGAGATCTCATCAACTTCTCCGCCGCCTCTTTGTTCAATATCACCGCCAATCTGTGTCGCAGCCCTGACAATCGAGCCAGAATCAACCAAAAGAGCATAGACATCTCCATCCCACTCGCACAGAGTTCCCCGAGCAGACTTTTCCTGATAAAGATAAGGACTGTTATAGATCCGTTTTGCTGCTGACACCAGTTCCGTCGGGAAATCTGATGAAACTATGGTATTGGTCTCCAAATCCCACACGCACGTTTTTCCAGTAAATCCGATCTCCGCACAATTTTCAAAATACAAGCGTGGGCTGCCTGTATCATGACAGAGAAAACAGTCATCGGAATTTGCTTCGATCGCCCGATAATCTGAGCCATCTGTTTTGATTGCGATAAACTTTCCTCCTTGAAAATATCTGCCACTTGGATAGTCATATGCTCCATAGACGATACCAATCCATTCCCCATCAATCTCCATCCGGCAAATATCTTCACCATTTCCATGCCCTGCTTGTGTATTGTCCGATTCCAGTTCAGCGATCAGCCTCCGCTCCCCCTCGACCGACATTGCCACCACCCTGCAGTTATCCGTTTCCCAGTGCTCATCAAAATAGCACCATCCATCGTGATAACCGCAGAGATACAGACCACCGCCGGGATTATAGGTCAACAGTGTCATTTCGCCGCTTACGCCATTTAAAACGAAATAAGCCCCCTCTCCTGTATAATCTGAAAATAAGGTCAAAACGAGAATGTTTCTGTCCAGATCAACAGCCCTGATCTCTCCATTGCCAATATCCACCCGATCTTTTCCCTGCATATCAACGGAATAGATGTTGGAAAATGTCTCTTCAATGTCATCCTTTTTCCTTGTTATCATCTCCGTCATATAAAACCGATTGCCAATCAGATAGAGATTGCCATATCCCTTGTCTGAAAACAGCACAGTCTTTTCGCCGTCCGCATCAATACACACAATCTCCTTATCCGTTCCTGCGGTCGGGTAATAGTACGCACTCTCTGCCCCCTCCGCAAAAGAGTCCTCATGATACTGACGATAATACACCATTCCATCACGATATGCATAATGAAAATCCGTCTGCCCCATCTGGTCAAGCAGTGACAAGTCATCTTTGTATTGAATATAAATTTGTTCATTATAATATGTTATCCCTTCTGTCATGTGAACAACTGCGCGCTTTGCCTCGTCTGTATCTTCTGGCGTCAAAAATACGCTGTCCATACTTTCGGTCGTTTTTGATGTCTCTAATATTTCTTTAGACTGCACCCCTGTTTGCATTTCTATTTCCATCCATGACCCTATTTCCGTGCTCTCTTCTGTATCTATGTCTGTCCAATTTTTACACGCTGTCAAAACCATGCACAGATTCAACATCAGTATGACGAATCGATATCTCCTACAATGCACTCTACTTTATCCTCCCACTCTTGCACATTCCCATCATCTGTCAGTTTATACCACCCACACCCCACTTGACTGGAAATAAAACGACGCAAAAAGACACCCTCCTCTGTGGCGCACAACTGCGATACCGCCCCGCCACCCGACACACCATAATCAAAAGAATATTCACAGATTGTCTCAAACTGATAACTGGTACCTGCTGATCTTCTTGCTATCCAAATAAATATCGCAGCAGTAAATACTGCCCTCATATAACATTATGATTCCCTCAAAGTCTATATTCCAGATTTCCTTCTGCTTTCAACAGACGCCTCTATCAGACATTGGGCTCCACTGCCATCCTCCCTGGCTCGTTATAATTGATGATCTGACTGGCTGATATAGTAATAATAACCATCAGAAAAACTGATCTTGCTCTCATGAATGTCATCCCATTTATTATCAACTCCCTCAATCCACCATTTTAACACTTTTGGCATACCGTCCGCTTCCCATGTGATCAGAAACTGTGCCAAGGCAACACCATGCCCGTATCCGCACTCACCATATAGGTACTCCGATGCCTGTAACACCTTATTTCCTTGATATTCTGCCACACATAGATCAAAATATCCTCCCAAGTTGCCTCCCACGTACTGCTCTATATCAGGTAAATACCATCCTTCAGGATTCTTCGCAGTAAAAGAGAGCCACTCATCAAAATAAGGACAGTAGGCTCTGTAACTGTCCGCGTCAGGCTCTTGAAATACATCAACAAGAAGCCCATAGTCATTATATTCCTCATGACCATAATCAGAGGGTAACTGCATCTGCTCTATGGCATGATTTCTGTATTTGAAAACCACCTTGTAATAATCTCCCACTCCACTATAGGCTGAACCCCGTGCGCAGTATACTATCTCCATATTTTCATCCTGATCGATATTCG
The DNA here is from genome assembly GCA_947175175.1 of uncultured Lachnospiraceae bacterium. GTDB lineage: Bacteria > Bacillota > Clostridia > Lachnospirales > Lachnospiraceae > COE1. The sequence goes on along the minus strand of CAMWLV010000026.1, from coordinate 5,932 downwards.
CCCAAAATAAATCGAAATCCCCATAATAGGGACACCATTCTTCTGAAAAACAGTAAGGGTCATCCTCATTCATGTAAAACCAGAGACTGCCAAAACCATAAAAAGTCTTTTCCCGCGCGTCCATCACCACAACCAGCATATCTGTCTGGCCATTACCATCTATATCACCGATCCGAAGCCCTGTCAGCTCCATTACCCCGTCTTGGAAAATGTGATCATCCATCAACACCTGCAGATATATCTCCGCTTCCTCCTGATCAATTCCCTGCTCCAATGCCTGCCGATAAAACATCTCCTCGTTGATCTGCATCTGCTTTTCGGGATAATATCCTTCAGGATTCTCATAAATACTTATCTCACTCTCCGCTGTCTCCCACTCTTTTATAGCTTCCTCCGGTCTCTGACCTGAGGAACATCCAACTCCACATCCAATGCATAACAATATCAGAACGATCAATCCAACGCTTCTGGTCTGAAAACTCCCCATAAAATGATTGTTCCCCCTATCACTATCCTGCCATTTTAATCTTCTTCAATCCACCACTTGATCACCTCCGGCGTTCCGTCCTCCTTCCATGTGATCAGGAACTGTGCTGTGGCAACATAATTTGCGACTCCTCCCCCTCCATACAGATATTCCGAAGCCTGCAACGCATTCTTTCCCTGGTACTCTGCTACACAAAGGTTATAAAATCCCCTCGCATTGCAGCCCACACTCTCTGTTGTATAAGGGAACTCCCATTCCTCACTGCCCTGCACATGGAAGAAAATATTCTCATCAAAATAGGGACAGTACGCACTATATCTGTTTGCCTCTGGTTCCTGAAACACCTCAACGAGAAGCCCGCAATCATACTCTTCCTCAAAGTCGGACGGCAGCTGCATTCGCTCCACAGCATGATCTTTGTACTTAAAAACCGCCTTATAGGAATCCCCCACCGCACCGCAGCCTGTCCCCTGTGCGCTGAACACGATCTCCACATTCTCATCGTTGTCAACATCGTCCCAGAACGTGTCAAACCATCCGTAATAAGAGCAATCCTCCTCCGAAAAATAATATGGCTCGTCCTCATTCATATAAAACCAGAGACCACCCGAACCGTAAAAAGGTGTCTCCCGCGCATCCAGCACCATGACCAGCATATCCATCTGACCATTGCCGTCTATATCATCGATCCGGAGTCCTGTAAGCGCCATAGCTCCATCCTGAAAAATATTATCTTTTTTAAAATTTTTTAGATATGTATCTGCCTCCTGCCTGTCAATCCCCTGTTTTTCTGCCTCCTCAAAAAATTTCTCTTCATTTTTCCTGTTCTGCTCCCCGGGAGAAAATTCTTCTGCTAATCCCTCTGGAACATCGGATTCTGGCTCAGATGTTTCTTCTTTTCTTTCTTTGGTTTCCTCTTCTGCGCTCTGCTCCTCCTGAACAGAACTTTGTGTTATCGCCTGTTCTTCTCCGGATCGTTCTGTCCCCTGGTCAGATGCACACCCAAAACTAACTCCCATACATATTGATATTAAAATGATATTTCCAACTCTGCTAACTCTCTTTTTCATTACCGTTTCCTCCTACGCATACCAATATACCCTCGGGATCTCCTTTGCAGCTGCTTTCGCGGCCAAGCCTCCGAGAGTATATCCCAATATTATTTTACGCAGGAAATGCATCCTATTTGTATCAGAATTGCATCAAAGTTGTAACATAAAACAGGATTTTCTGCAAGTTCCTAATACGAATACAACAGTTCCATCTCACCATCAGCGAGCCTGCGGCGGTACACATCCGTCTGTATTCTGCGATATCCGTCGCGCCAGCCGATCGCATACTCCTCGTCATACACATTAAACTCCGCTTCGAAATACAGATAACCATCCGCATAATACAGATGCTGATAATCAATCTTATACTCTTCCATGTCTTCTCTTGGTCTGATATCTTCGTCAATCCGCATGGCAGCCCTGACAACGCTGCCAGAATCGTCAGGCAGGGCATAAAAGTCTGTCCCTCCTGTGCTGCGCTGGTACACGCACACTGGATTTGAGAGCCCTGTCAGTCCCTCGATCGATATTTTCTGATCAAGACTGTAGATCAGCTGAACCGGAAAATCACATGGATAGGTAATATTTTTTTCCACATCCCATACTGTTGTCTCGTAATCATTTTCACCGTCTGCCGCCTGCTCTCCGTCATCATACCTGTAGTGCGGAAAATAGACTAATGGCCGCCCCTGTTCCTGCCGGACATAAAACTGGTCTGCGCTGCATTCGACTGCGCGGTAATCTGAGCCGTCCAACCTGGTCGTCAGTATCCTTCCGCCCTGATAAAAACTACCACTTCCAGCATAACCGCCAAACACAATATAAATCCGCTCCCCCTCAACACGCAAATCACAGATCCACTCACGATATCCATACTCCTCTGTTGTCATATCCGAAGTCAGCGCGATAACTTCCCTGCGCTCTCCATCCAGAGACACCGCCGCAACCCTTTCAATCCCATCTCCAGAATCCTCTTCAAAATAACACCAGCCATCATGATAATCCCAGAATGTACGATATTTGACCGTATCAAGTGGCAGAACTGTCAATTCACCACTTTCAGCATTTAAAATGGTATAAACGGTCTCCTGTGTATCTTCCTCATAAAATTCCATAACAATACAATTTCTATCCCAGTCAACAAAACAGATATTTCCGTTCTCGCCGTAATCAATTCGGTTGCGTCCCTTCATATCCACAGAATACACATTGGTGTACTTCCGCTCCATATCTCCATCTTTCTTTGAAATCAGTTCCATCATATAAAACCGTTCCCCCATCAGATAGATGTTCCCATATCCCTTATCATGAAAAAGCACTGTACTTTCGCCGTCCGCATCGATACGCACAATCTCCTTGTCCGTCCCTGCCGTCGCCTGATAATTTCCCCACAGTGCGCCTTCCTCATAAGAATCCTTGTGATACTGACGGTAATATACATTGCCATCGCAATAAGCATAACTGCAGTCCGTCTGCCCCATCTGATCAAGCAGAGACAGGTTGTCTGTATACACAACTGGAAATTTCTCGCGGGAACGTTCGGGTTTCTCTGTCGTGTAAACTGTGATAACCTCCGCCTTAAATGACATATCGTCTGTGTGATGCTTTGTCTGTGAACCTTCTTCCAGTCCCTCCGCCTCTAAAACCTGCGTTTCCGAAGTATTCGCTTTCAGACTCTGTGTCTCCAAGACATCTGGCCCTGCGTTCTGTTCCTCTAAATTATGCAAAGCTTCCGTTCGCACTGTCTGAGCTTCTGCACCCACGCCGGAATCGTCCGCGCTGTTTTGATCTGTCTGATTTCCACATGCCGTCAAAGTCAGTCCCAGCAGCAACACCACTATGTTATACCAATTTTTCCTGCAGCACATAACAACCTCCCCCTTATACAATCACTATTCAGCACTCAAGCCGCCGCAACCACATTCTATGCCTATCTGGCAAACGTTGTCCTCTCCATTGACAATCCCGCGACGAAAAAAGATCCTCCATACCCAGAATATATCTCCCGTTTCAGGGTGACACCTCCACCGGGAGCCTCCGAGAACATACAGTATATTGATTTTACACTGAAAATGCATCATGATTGTATCAGAATTGTATCAAAGTTGTAACGTAATCATTTCCCAGCCATCTTTGAACGCATCGTATATTGCATCATTCATTCGCCCCATTCCTAAATCTTTATTCTTGGCTTTTCTGAGTAAAAATTATTTTTCATACACGCTTTAGCAATTCCTCACATTTATCCAATATCCCTATATCCGCCGGAAGCCAGTCAACACTATGCAAATCGTCCTTTCCAAGCCACCTTGCAGATTCATGTTCTTTCAAAACCAAATCGCCTGACTTAATCGTACAGACAAAACAATCCATGGACAGATGGAAATTGGGGTAATCGTATTCGATCGTATCCACCAGTTCTCCCACCTCAATCTCTGTATCAAGCTCCTCCTGGATCTCCCGCTTAAGAGCCTGCTGCGGCGTTTCTCCTTCCTCAATCTTTCCGCCCGGAAATTCCCATCCATCCTTGAACTCACCATATCCACGCTGCGTGGCAAAAAGCTTATTGTTATCCACAATGATCGCTGCTGCTACTTTTATTATTTTCATATGTTTTTGTCTCCTAATATTTTATTATCCAAACTTTGTCTATGGAACTGTAGGAAAATAAGTGGTGCCGATTGCGCAGGATATTTCTTCGAAGGTGTATGTCAAAAAATATCGGGCATTGTTTTTGACTGTTATTTCTGCAACGCTGTACCATGCAAATCAAGATGTGTCAGTTATTTTTCTACAATTCCTAAATATTACTCTACAAAATAGTGATAAATATCCTCCCTCACACCATGTTCAAGCTGCAGATGGAAATTCATAATCGGGAGCATCTTCCCATCATCATTGCTGATTTATGTCTGTTCCCAATGAACAGGCTCCGCTAACCCCATATAGTAAAAATCGCTGCCTTCACCATCACTTTTCTTGATAAACAGCAGTATTTTCAATCCGTTTTCCCTGTAATGAATTAATTTCTGTGTCTCTTCACTGTCTAACGAAACACGGCTTCTTGTCATCCAGCTAAACAAGTTATTCGCAAGAAAAACATCCTCATATTTGGTACTGCTGGCAATATTATCCTTCTTTTCATATGTCACAAATATAGGGCAACTCCCATTTTTAATTTTATATCCGTACACTGTAGAACTATCATCTCGCTCCCAGTTCAAGATACGGCATACATCTTTTCTCGAATATTTCTGATATAACGCCAATCCAATCCCATCTCATCCTGGTTCTCAGAATAGATATCGCGATATCTGCATAGCCCTAATTGAATCAGATCACTTACCTGATGATAAAATGGAAGCTGTTTGACATCTTGGTTATAAGAAAATAGTCTTGAATACGTTCGGTCCGGATTATATTCTACAATATTGACATCAGCATACTTTTTCTTCTCACTCTGCGTATTCATAAACCCACCACTAAGTACATTCAGGGACGATTGATAGGATTCCTCTGAAAGTTCTTTGTGATATTCTTCTCTTAATGTATTTTCAATTTCACCTTTGCGAAGCTCACCATAATTCAAAAACTGCCATAGCATCAACAGCTCATACACTCGTTTTCCGCTTGCTAGATTCTGTGAAATAAATTCTAATGTTATAACTTCATTTTCGGTAAGCTGTATCTGATAATCTTTATCTGCTATTTGCTGAAATGAATGATATGTTCCTGCATAGTTTATGAATAACAAGGGGTCAATCTCACCATATTCATAAAAGTCAATTATGGAGGGAATTTTTCCTAGTTTTTCTTTCAGTAGAGTATATTTTTCAATTAACATCTTTCTCGGGGTGGACAGTTTATCAATAGCCGCATATATCTTATTTTTACTAATTTCATCAAAATGAATTGTAGAACTTCCTGGAATGATCCGAATTCCCTCCATGACATATCTTCGTATTGTGTCCTTGTTATAACTTCTGTCTCCGGACAAAGCTATTGGTATCATGAAATTATTTTTGTAATTGCCTATAAAATCTAAAATAACCACATATTCTTTTCCCTCTGCTTTGCGGAGTCCACGGCCTAGCTGTTGCACAAATACAATCGGCGATTGTGTTGGTCGAAGCATAATTACCTGATTGATTTCGATCACATCAACACCCTCTGAAAAAATATCAACCGATACTATGTAATCCAGAGCGTTTTCACACTCATCACCTGCAAGTCTTTCGATCGCTTCTGCTCTCGCTTCCTCAGAGTCTTCCCCGCTAAGTACAATCGTTCTCCAGCCTCTTTGATTAAACTTTGATGATAATTCCTTTGCCTCATCGATACGACCGCAAAAAATCAGTCCCTTTACGCGATCCCCACTGTAACCGTAATAATC
>CAMWLV010000025.1 GCA_947175175.1 uncultured Lachnospiraceae bacterium | reverse complement strand
GGATTTAGCGGACTTAACTATATACGTAATTTGTTCCGCTTTTGTGTTCCAAAATCGTTGTAATAACACAAAAATAGACAACACAAGACGCAACTAATAAAGCGAGTAAAACATTGATTTTTCAAAAGAACAACACAAGACGAACAAACACGAACATTTGTTTGACAAGAAAAAATACTTGACACCTGTTTTTATTTGTAGTATTCTAATAAAGTCGCGTGACATATTAGAGCGTGTTTAAAAGTGCTCTTGCGGAGGAAGCAACGTGGAAGCTGGTAATACGACAGCCCAAAAAGCTGTGATCGGACTTGAGAAACTTGAATATAAGGGTATGCTTTATGATTTTTACGGGGAACTTCTCACGAAGCACCAGAAAAAGATTTACGAGGATGCGGTATTGAATGACTTATCTTTAAGTGAGATTGCAGATGAGCAGGGAATCAGCCGTCAGGGTGTGCATGATCTGATCAAGCGGTGCGACAAGATCCTTGCTGGTTACGAGAACAAGCTTCATCTGGTGGAAAAGTTTTCAAGGATTAAGTTCAATATCCAGCAGATCAACAGACTTACAGATGATGAGCAGATTAAACGATTGTCGAATGAAATTATAGAGGAGCTTTGATCGGATGGCATTTGAGAGCTTAACAGATAAACTGCAGAATGTATTCAAAAATTTAAGAAGCAAGGGACGTCTTACAGAGGCTGATGTGAAGGCTGCGCTCAAGGAAGTGAAGATGGCTCTATTGGAGGCTGATGTAAACTTCAAGGTGGTAAAGCAGTTCGTAAAGTCAGTGGAGGAGCGCGCGGTCGGTTCTGATGTCATGAACGGTCTGAATCCCGGGCAGATGGTGATCAAGATCGTTAATGAGGAAATGGTAGCCCTGATGGGGTCTGAGACAACAGAGCTGGAACTGCAGCCAGGCAAAGCTACCACGGTGATCATGATGTGTGGTCTGCAGGGTGCAGGTAAGACAACCGCGGCGGCAAAGATTGCTGGAAAACTGAAATTAAAAGGTAAGAAACCATTGCTGGTTGCGTGTGATATCTATCGGCCGGCGGCAATCGAGCAGTTAAATGTGAACGCCAACAAACAGCAGGTCGACTTTTTTTCAATGGGTACGAATCACAAGCCTGTTGATATAGTAAAGGCATCTATGGAGCATGCGGCGAAGAATAATAACAATATCGTAATTATAGATACTGCCGGACGTCTGCATATAGATGAGGAAATGATGGCAGAGCTGCAGGAAATCAAGGAGAATGTCGAGGTGCACCAGACACTTTTGGTTGTGGATGCTATGACAGGACAGGATGCCGTTAATGTTGCGAAGGAATTTGATGAAAAAGTAGGCGTGAGCGGGGTTATCCTATCAAAGATGGATGGCGATACACGAGGCGGTGCCGCACTCTCTGTAAAAGCAGTCACCGGAAAGCCGATTTTGTTTGTGAGCACAGGCGAAAAGCTTACAGATATAGAGCAGTTCCACCCAGACAGAATGGCAAACCGCATTTTAGGAATGGGGGATGTCCTTACCTTAATCGATAAAGTCGCAGAGGCAAACCTTGAGATGGATGCTGAAAAGGAAAAAGAAATGGCATCGCGTCTGAAAAAGGGGAAATTTGATTTTGAGGATTACCTTGAAAGCATGAGCCAGATGAAAAAGCTTGGAGGTCTGTCAAGTATTCTTGGTATGATGCCAGGCATGGGGATCAAGGCGAGCGATATCGAGTCGGCGATCGATGACAAACAGCTTGCACGCATGGAAGCGATTGTGTTATCCATGACACCGGCAGAACGCAAGGATCCTAAGTTGTTGAATCCGAGCCGGAAGCACAGGATTGCAAAGGGTGCGGGTGTGGACATTGCAGTGGTAAACCGCTTCATCAAGCAGTTTGAACAGTCACAGAAAATGATGAAGCAGCTCCCGGGTATGATGGGAGGATTTGGCAGTAAAAAAGGGAGATTTAAACTTCCTTTTTAATACATTTTAAATACAAAGAAAGATTTATGAGGTGAAGAAAAATGGCAGTAAAAATCAGATTAAGAAGAATGGGTAAGAAGAAAGCTCCTATCTATAGAATCATTGTAGCAGATTCGAGATCACCCAGAGACGGAAAGTGTATCGAGGAGATCGGAACATACAACCCGAACACAGATCCCAGCGAGTTTAAGGTAAATGAGGCGCTTGCTAAGAAATGGTTATCAAACGGAGCCCAGCCTACAGAGGTCGTTTCAAAGATTTTCAAGGCAGCAGGTATCGAGAAATAATCGACTCTGACACTCTTGGAGGTGTGAATGATGAAGGAGTTAGTCGAAGTTATAGCGAAAGCTTTAGTAGACAACCCTGATGAGGTAGTTGTTACTGAGAAGGCGGAGGGGAAGAATATCACCGTAGAGCTTCATGTAGCACCAGCTGATATGGGTAAGGTAATTGGCAAGCAGGGCAGAATTGCGAAAGCAATCCGTTCCGTTGTCAAGGCAGCATCTTCCAAAGATAATCTTAAGGTGGATGTTGAAATTGTGTAAGGAACTGTTCAGAAATAACATGTACAACTTGCGCAGGATATTTCTTCGAGGGTGCAGGTCAAAAAACGTAGGCGTAGTGGGCTACGGCGAGGCTTTTTGACCTGTGCAATCGGGGAAAAAGACAAGTCAAGGTGTACAGGTTATTCTTGAACAGTTCCTAAGTAATCGAGCTGCACGTCCCAGTGGCATATTTCCTTTGCATGGGGTTGTGCAGGATAAGTGGGGTGTTCGGTGGAACACCCTTTTATACGTATAAGGTAAGGAACTGACAATAAATATCCTGCGCAATCCGCACAAGTTATGTATCGTCAGTTCCTAAGGAATTTGTAAAAAAAATGGAGGTTTCATGGAAGATTTACTACAGGTAGGGGCAATCACACAGCCGCATGGTGTTCATGGAGAAGTAAAAGTATTTCCTACGACGAATGATGTGAAGCGGTTTAAGAAATTAAAGGAAGTAATTCTGGATACGGGCAAGGAAAAAAAGATTCTCGAAATAGAAGGCGTGAAGTTTTTTAAACAGTATGCTATCTTGAAATTCAAGGGTTTTGACAATATAAATGACATAGAGAAATACAAGGGAAAGCCTCTTTTGGTGACAAGGGAAAATGCAGTAAAACTTGGACGCGATGAATATTTTATAGCGGACTTGATCGGCATGGCAGTATATGATGAAATGGAACAATATCTCGGTGTGCTGACGAACGTGATCGAAACCGGGGCAAACGATGTGTATGAAGTAAAATTCGAGGATGGCAGGCAAGTGCTTTTTCCGGCTATTAAGCAGTGCATTCTGGACGTGGATATGGAGAGCAGGAAGATGAAAGTTCACATTATGGAAGGTTTATTGGATTAGGAGAAAGATTTATGCATTTTCATATTATGACACTTTTTCCAGAGATGGTACTTGACGGACTGCATACCAGTATTATAGGGCGGGCAGAGGAAAAGGGCTGCATCTCCATAGAGGCAGTGAATATACGCGATTACACGCTTGACAAACATAAGAAAGTGGATGACTATACGTACGGCGGAGGGGCGGGCATGCTGATGCAGGCACAGCCTGTATATGACTGCTGGAAGGCGCTTGACGAGAAAATTGCAAGAAGAAAAGATGATGAAAATGGCAATAAAAGTCCACAAGACAGTAAAAAGACAAGAGTGATCTATGTGACTCCGCAGGGGAAAGTTTTCAACCAGAAGAAAGCTGTAGAATTATCTATGGAGGAGGATTTGGTTTTTCTCTGTGGGCATTATGAAGGGATCGATGAGAGGGTTCTCGAGGAGATTGTGACAGACTATATATCGATAGGGGATTATGTGCTTACCGGCGGAGAACTCCCGGCGATGGTCATGATTGATGCGATATCGAGGCTGGTTCCAGGGGTATTGAATAACGGGGAATCGGCGCAGACGGAGTCCCATGCAGACGGGCTGTTGGAATATCCACAATACTCGCGGCCTGAAGTCTGGCATGACAAGAAGGTGCCAGACGTACTGTTGAGCGGACATCATGCAAACATTGAGAAGTGGCGGCTGGAGCAGTCTCTGGAGAGGACAAGGGCTCGAAGACCAGATATGTATGAGGCATATCTCACAGAACACCCACCTAAGCCGCCAAAGAATAAGCGGTCACAAGGAAGAAATTGAAAAAATACTTGCAATTGTACCAAGATTATGGTAAATTATTAATGTTGCGAATAAAGAGATGGTCCTCTGGTACGAGTCATGATAAAAATAGATGATGCAGAAGTATTAAGAACGTCGAAATAATAAGGAGGCAAATCAAATGAACGAAATTATTAGAGAAATCGAGAAAGAACAGTTAAAGGAAAAAGTTGACAGCTTTAAAGTCGGCGATACAGTGAGAGTACATGGTAAGATCAAAGAGGGTAATCGCGAGAGAATCCAGATCTTTGAGGGTACTGTATTGAAGATTCAGGGCGGCAGCAACAGAGAAACTTTTACAGTCAGAAAGATTTCGAATGGTGTCGGCGTAGAGAAGACATGGCCTATGCATTCTCCGAATGTACAGAAAGTAGAGCTTGTGAGAGCAGGTAAGGTTAGACGTGCTAAGTTAAACTACTTGAGAAATCGTGTTGGTAAGAAGGCTAAGGTTAAGGAACTGGTGAAATAATTGGTTTGTATGACGGAGCTTGGTGACAGGCTCCGTTTGGTTTTATGCATACACTTAACTCATACTTGAAATCATGCTGCAGATTGAGTATAATTATTTATGTATTAAAAGTAGTTGTTCAGGATAGGGTTTTGCATGGCTTGATGCTTGTAACGATGAAGGGACGGAATCGTTCCGATCGAAAGACGATCGATTTTAGAAGGACATAATGGATGGCTAGAAGAAAGGGATTAACTTTTTATCAGAAAAAGAAAAAACTGAATATCGTTGTAGTCAAAGAAATTTTCAGCTGGTTTTTCTGGATATTTGCCTCGATATTGCTTGCGGTTGTGACGGTTTTCTGTATCGGGATGAAGACGAGTGTGATTGGTCCCTCAATGGAGCCAAATCTGTACAATGGACAGAGTATTTTTTTGAATAGGCTGATCTATAAGGTGGCATCGCCAAGGGAGGGAGATGTGATTGTATTTCTCCCAAATGGAAATGAAAAGTCGCATTATTACGTAAAACGTGTGGTAGGTGTTCCGGGGGATACATTGTACATAAAAAATGGTCTGTTGTATGTGAATGATGAGACTGTTGAGGAATATTTTAATGACCGGATTGCAGAACCGGGACTATTGGAAAGTGAAGTCACACTTGGGGAAGACGAGTATTTTGTGATTGGCGATAACTGTAATAACAGCGAGGACAGCCGTTCCGCGAATATCGGAACGGTCAAGAAAAGTTTTATCATAGGAAAGGCGTGGATGAAACTTGCCGCCGGTGACAGCAAGTTAGGATTGATAGAGTAGAATTGTAAACGGAAAACAGAAAGGCATGATAATATATGGCGAATTATCAATGGTATCCGGGGCATATGACAAAGGCAAAACGGATGATGCAGGAGGATATCAAACTGACTGACCTGGTGATCGAGCTGGTGGATGCCAGAGTACCTCTCAGCAGCAGAAATCCGGATATTGATGATCTTGGAAAAAATAAATCAAGGATCATTTTACTGAATAAATCGGACTTGGCAGATACAAGGAAAAATAAGATATGGATGGAATATTTTACAAATAAGGGATTTCATGCGATGGAAATCAATTCAAAGACAGGTTCTGGCGTGAAATCGATTCAGGGTGTCGTACAGGAGGCATGTAAGGAAAAGATAGAGCGTGACAGGCGCAGAGGAATTCTCAACAGACCTGTGCGTGCCATGGTGGTCGGGATTCCGAATGTAGGAAAGTCCACATTTATCAATTCGTTTGCGGGAAGGGCGTGCACCAAGACCGGAAACAAACCTGGGGTGACGAAGGGAAAACAGTGGATTCGTCTGAATAAAGGACTGGAACTTCTGGACACACCTGGTATTTTGTGGCCGAAGTTTGAAGATCAGACAGTGGGGCTGCGTCTTGCAATGATTGGCTCCATAAATGACGAGATTGTGCATCTGGATGAGCTTGCATATGACCTGATCAACTTTTTGTGCAGGGAATACCCAGGACTTTTGGAGAAAAGATATGATATAAAGATTTTAGACGATCAGGATGCTTATGACACAATCAAGGCAGTCTGTGTCAGCAAGAAGTGTTATCTAAAAGGTGAGGAACTCGACATTATGAAAGCATCTTCGATGATCGTGGAAGATTTTAGAAATGGAAGGATAGGAAGAATTACATTGGAGATGCCGGAAGAATGATGGAAACAGAAACAATAGAAACAGGGGATAATAAAATGAAGAACGTATTGAAGGAAATATTGAGCATCAGTATCTATCTGTTGTTAGTATTTTGTGCCGCATATCTCATTGTCACATATGTGGGACAGAGGACACAGGTGAGCGGAAGCAGTATGGAGACGACTTTGAGTGATGGAGACCATTTGATTGTTGACAAGATTTCATATCGCTTTGATGATCCGGAGCGATTTGATATTATCGTATTTCCTTTTCAATATGACACGGATACATACTATATCAAACGAATTATAGGAATGCCGGGAGAGACGATACAGATTGATGACAGCGGCAATATATATATAGACGGTGAAGTATTGGATGAGAACTATGGACGGGAGGTCATTCAAAGTCCGGGAAGGGCAGGCGATCCGATACAGCTTGGCAATGATGAGTATTTTGTGATGGGAGACAACCGGAACAACAGTTCGGACAGCAGGGATCCTTCCGTGGGAAATATTCATCGCAGGGATATTATCGGCAGGGCTTTTATCAGGATATGGCCTTTCTCGAAATTTGGAATATTGAAGCATCAATAAAAGAACCATATGGAAAGGACATGGATTTTGTGGAAAAGAAAATAGGAGAGATCAAAAATGAATTAAAGGCAGCATGCGAAAGTGAGCTGCCTGTTTTTGTGAAAACGTATGAGGGTGATGTGAGAAGTGGTGTGCAGGCGCTTGTGGCGAAGGCGAGGAAAGGAATTGACGCATATGAGAAAGAAAAAAAGCGCACAGAATGCATGAAAAAGTACGAAAAAGAATATGCTTCCTTTGGATATATCTGTGGGATTGACGAGGTGGGCAGAGGACCGCTCGCAGGACCTGTGGTGGCAGGTGCAGTTATATTGCCAAAGGATTGTCAGATCCTATACCTCAATGATTCCAAGCAGCTGAGCGAGAAAAAGCGCGAAGAGCTCTATGATATGATTATGAAAGAGGCAGTGGCAGTGGGAATCGGGTATGCATCGCATGAGCGGATTGATGAGATTAACATTTTACAGGCTACTTATGAGGCAATGCGTCAGGCAATCAGCAATTTGAGTGTACAGCCGGACTTGCTTTTGAATGATGCAGTTACGATCCCAGGGGTGGATATCAGACAGGTTCCAATCATAAAGGGAGATGCCAAGAGCGTATCAATCGCCGCGGCGAGTATTGTCGCAAAAGTGACGAGGGATCGTCTGATGGTGGAGTATGATAAAGCATATCCAGAGTATCATTTTGCAGATAATAAGGGATATGGGTCGGCAGTTCATATAGAAGTGCTGAAAAAAAATGGGGCGACACCTATACACAGAAAGAGTTTTATCAAAAATTTCATTGAGGAATCATTGGAGATAGATTGAGAACAAATCACTTGGAGGGAAGCTTATGGAAAGCTTTTTATCGGGATTTTCGCATAGTTATGAAGGGACACAGGTAGGACAGGGGTATACAGGAAATGTGAGCGTATCAGGGAGTGCAGGTTCTGTCAGCACACAGGGAGTTGATGTGACGCAGCTGCAGCCCGGCGACACGTTTCAGGGTGAGATCGTTTCTGTAAATGGTGAGGATGTTCAGATACAGCTGACAAACGGGCAATATATGGCGGCGAAGCTTGAGCGTGATGTGCAGGTGGCGCTCGGACAGTTTATGAATCTGCAGGTTCAGTCCAACAAGGATAACAGAGTGGTGTTAAAGCCAGTCTATGACGGAAGAATGCAGATGCTGAGAGTGGGAGAGGCGGCACTCAGGGCGGCGCATATGGCTGTTAGTGATAGAAATCTGACGCTTGTGTCAACATTACTGGAAAACGGAATGTCAATCAACAAGAATACATTGATGTTGTTTAACCGTCTGACGCTGCAGAACCCTGGTGCAAGCATGACCGATTTGATTAAATTAAACAAACTGCAGCTTCCGGTCAATGACAGCAGTCTTAACCAGCTTCAGAATTATCAAAATATGGAGCACAAACTGCTTGATGGCATTAGAGAGGCTTCGGACGAAATTCTAAAACTCTATGATACATTGGCTGGAAAAGCAGATGTGCAGGGGAACCAGACTGTGTCTGCGAATGCTGTTGGAGCCGTACCAAGGCAGGCAGCATTGGAAAATGGCGGGAAATTTATGGAGCAGGTGCTTGTGCTGCTTGCAGGTGAGGAAGGGCAGACAGGAGAAACGCAAGCGGCTGCAAATGGAAATAATAGTACTGCAGTTCCACCGGAAGGACAGCATGCACAGTTAGAAGCAGGAACGGTTGTCCAAGATAATGTTGGAGCAGATGCGGAGAATGTGTCCGTCATAAAAGGGAATCCGCAGGAAGCAGCAGTGACGGAATTCACCAGTGACAGGACGACAAGGACAGACAAAGAAGCCGGACAACTGCCGGAACAGGAAGCGGTTCCACAGGAGACACAGAAAAATGTGCAGCAGAATCAAAGACCGCTTGATACAATTCTTGCGCAGTTAAAAGGGGAAAAACCACAGGCACTTCCCAATAAGATCATCTCTCTTATGAGAGAAGGGATCAAGGGCGGAAAGCTTGAGGTCAAGGGTGTGAAGCAGCTGTTAATGGACAGTGATCTGGGAAAGCAGCTGACAACAGAACAAAAGGCGGTGATATTCCGCTCAGAGCCATTTAAGTCGATGCTCAAAAACGGACTGCAGAAACAATGGACACTGACACCACAGGAATTGGCGCGGGAAGGCAGGGTCGAGGAATTTTATCAGAAGCTTGCAAAGGAAAGCAGTCAATTGTCGCGCATGATGAACGAGGCGATGCAGGCAGGTGGTCAGAGCGGAAGTGGTACACAGGCGCGCGCCATGGGAAATATCAGCGAAAATGTGGAATTTATGAATCAGATGAACCAGGTGTTCAACTATGTACAGCTTCCATTGAAACTGAGCAATTCTCAGGCGCATGGGGATCTGTATGTCTATACGAACAAAAAGAACATGGCGCGCAAGGATGGCATGCTCACTGCGTTTTTACATTTGGATATGGATAATCTGGGGGCATTGGATGTCAGTATTTCCCTGCAGACGGAGCGAAATCAGGTTACCACAAAATTTTATCTTGATGAAGATTCCATTGCATTAGTTGAGGGGCATATTGATGAACTGGCGCAGAGACTTTCGAAAAAGGGCTATCAGTGCAAGAATATGATTCTCGAAAAGGAGGAGGACAAGACTGTTCTCGAGCACATGGAAGAGCAGGTGGCAGGTGGCAGCGCAGTGTTGAGTTATCAGACGTTTGATACGAGGGCATAAAACGATTTTGTAATTCCAAGAGCATAAAGGGCATGCTCTTGGAATTACGAAGTCGTTTTAGAACGAACGCAAAGGGCAGTGTTCGTTCGGGAATTGTAAAACGTAAATGTAGAGGGTGTTGGTGATATGGCAGGGGATAAAAAGCAAAAAGTAAAACAGGCCGTGGCGTTGGAGTATGACCCGGCAGACAGTGCACCCAGAGTGATTGCAATGGGGCGGGGGGCTCTGGCGGATAGGATTATCGAGCAGGCAAAGCAGGCAGATGTGCCTGTTCACAAGGATGACAAACTTGCAAATACGTTGTCAAAGCTACAGATCGGTGATATGATACCGCCGGAGCTCTATGAAGTGGTTGCGGAAATCCTTATGTTTGTGGACAGCATGGATAAGATTAAGGCAAAGGTAAGTGCTTATCAGAATGGCAATAAAAAGCAATAGATACGAGGGTGTGAATGAATACCAGAAAAAAAGGTGCTGCATATGAGCAGACTGCCATAGAATATTTACAAAGGCAGGGAGTGGTGATATTAGAGCACAATTACAGAAACCGCAGGGGTGAGATTGACATTATTGGAAGAGATGGCGAGTATACTGTATTTTTTGAGGTAAAATACCGCAAAGACAATGCCAAGGGATATCCTGTGGAGGCAGTGAATTACGGCAAACAGCGGACGATATGCAGGGTGGCGGACTATTACCGGATGATGCATCGCATGGGAGACTTTGCGCCTGTGCGGTATGATGTGGTTGCAATCTGCGGAGAGGAGATCACATGGTATCAAAATGCATTTGAGCATATTTATCGGTGACTTGGTATGCATACAAACGTATTATAGGGAAGAACAAGGAAGTGTGAAAGAAGATTGATATATGTGTCGGAGCACGCAAGGGGTATCAGTATGAATATGGCAGAACAAATTATCAGGTATGGCAACAGAAGAACCTGCAGGCTTGATTTTGACAATAAAAATAAGGAAATGGCATATTTCACTTTTGCAGGTCTGGAACAGACAGGCATTGTGGAGCATTTTTTCTCAACCAGATACGGCGGAGTGAGCAGCGATTATCTGTATTCCCTCAATTTCAGTTATTCGCAGGGTGATACCAAAGAAAATGTGGATGAAAATTATAGAAGGGCTGCGGCGCATCTGGGTATGACAAGCAGCGATATCGTCTGTTCACAGCAGACACACACCACAAATGTGCGCAAGGTGACTGCTGCCGACAAGGGAAAAGGAGTAGTCTGTGAGAGGGATTATAACGATGTAGATGGTCTGGTCACAAATGAAAAAGGGATTATCCTGGCCACTTTTTATGCGGACTGTGTACCGCTTTTTATTGTAGACCCAGTGAATAGGGCAATCGGACTTTCGCATTCCGGCTGGCGTGGAACCGTCAGAAAAATGGGTAAAGTGACCTTGGAACGAATGCGGGCAGAGTATGGCACAAAGCCGGAGGAGGTAAGAGTCGCAATCGCGCCCTCCATCTGTCAAGGCTGTTATGAGGTGAGTGAGGACGTTGCGCTTGCCTTTGGGGAGGCTTTTGCGCAGGAGGATGCAAAGACGGAGGCGTACCTTGCGCGGTATAAGCAGGATTATACGCAGAAGGAGATCGAGGATTGTCTGATGTACCGAAAGGAAGACGGAAAGTATCAGCTGAATTTGTGGTATGCGAATTACAGAGTATTTCGTGATGCGGGAGTTCCGAACAAAAATATTGAAGTGACGGATGTGTGTACCTGCTGCAATCCAAAACTGCTGTTCAGCCATAGAGCCAGCAGAGGAAAGCGTGGGAATCTTGGGGCGTTTATGATGTTGAAGTAAGGAACGGCAGTCAGAAGTAGTAGAGCCAACAGTATACAAATAGTCAAAGGAGATTGAATATAATGATTTTAATTCCTTATGATTCTAAATTATGGACAATATACAAGGGAGCGTACGGCAATATGTGCGAGGACGTAAAAATTGTCATGGGAGATGTGGTAAATATTCCGTCTCAGTCAAAGCCGGACAGATTGGATATGGAAGAAAGTGACGATTATGAAATTGCTTATGAAAATCTTTGGGCAAATCTTTTACATCAAGCAGACTTTTATGAAGCTGCGTATATTGTAATGCCATACATAGTTAAGCTTCTGGAAAAAAATGAGGGTGATTTCGACAGATTGTTTTCCATAATCTCTAACGTGGGATTGTGTCTTGCGACGGATATTCCGTATTATACAAGAAGAATCGATAAATCTGCCTTGGATAGTTATGACAGTGTTTTTAAGAGCTATGAGAACGCCATTTCGATAATTCGGGAAAAGACAAAAGATTTTATTAATAATTACTTCGATGAAATAAAAGCTAAGGATTCTGACGAGAAATGGATGTTTTCCCTATCGGCAATGGCGATTTTATTAGACAGAGAAACTGCTTATGAGTTGTATATGACCGACTGGGAAGAAGGCTGTATACGTATAAAATGCGATAAGTGCGGCTATGATGATGAAAATAATTACTTTGATGATGAGAGTTTTCTTAAAAGCATTACTCCTGCGCCGCTTGTACAGTGGGACGGAATAAATTACGATAATACATATGCGTGGTTTGGAAGTTTTCTTCGCGATTTGGAGGTTGAAGAAGCTGATCTTGTCCCTTGTTTATATGGAATATATACATGCCCCGAATGTGGTGAGAAAAAAATGATTATTGATTTTATGAAGTCTGAATTGTCAGACTAAGGAGCTGTAGGAAAATAAGCAATATAAGTATTTTTATGGGATTGTGTACGAAATTGAATAATACTCTTATATGGGATATCGCAGGAAAAATTTTGAATGAGACACAGAAGGGGGCAATAACTGATAGATGAGTGGAGAAAGTCATATCAAACCATACATACACCATGCGAAATATTATGAGACAGACCAAATGGGGATCGTTCATCATTCCAATTATATCCGGTGGATGGAGGAGGCAAGGATGGACGTCATGAGCCAGTTTGGGATCTCTTACCGGGACATAGAGGAGCAAGGAGTGATCAGTCCTGTAGTCTCTGTGTCCTGTCAGTACAAAAGTATGGTGCATTTCGATGACACAGTGCAGATTCAGGTAAAAGTCGTAAAGTACAATGGCGTGCGGCTTGACTTGGAATACGAAATGACAGACAGTTTCACTGGAGAGCTTCGCACCAAAGGGACAAGCACACACTGTTTTTTGGATAAGGAGGGGCGCGTTATTTCATTAAAGCGTGATTGCCCGGAGATTGATGAACGATTCCGGCTGATGTTAGGAAGTGCTAAGATAAACCATTGATTGGTATGCGTGTCAGAGCACGCAGGGGTATAAGAGTGATAGATATATTACGAAAGGGGAAATGAAAAGAGATGGATATCGCACCGATTTACGAACTGCAGAACCGTCTGCGGTCAGCTGCTATTGCAGGGGTTAATCTGCTCCAGGAGGATTTTCGGTTAAAACGCGCCGCGGAAGCGGTAAAACCGTTGGAGGGAGCATCACCAGTATTTGCAAAGCTGAACCAGCAAATGACACTCTTGTTGTCAGCAGACTGCACAAACCCAATGGCAGTATTATTGGATACACTTGTGTTGGCAGATGCGGTGATCTGCACACTGGGAACCGTTGACGCAGTGGGGGAAATTCAGCCATTAGAGACTGATACGATGGCAGATGTGGTGATTGTCAATGCGCCGTGCTCAAAAGTGAAGTCATTGATAGAGGCGCTTACCACCAGTGGCAGTGGGAATTACGCATTCGTTCGTGATATGTACAAAAGTTCTCCAGAGATTTTCAAGGATTACCGTGTGCGCCATGCTCTGGTGCATGCACTTGGGGCTTCGTATGCAGAACTTGCAGAGATGGTGAAGGAGTGGCTTATGGAAGAGGGCGCCTCTGTTCTTCCGCTGCTGAAAAAAGATTTTGATCCAAAGGGAAAGAAAGAGATGCAGCGCAGGCTTGAGGTCATCAATGCAATTGCAGGGGGAAAGGAAAATGATTTTTATCTCAAGATGCTTGCAGACGCAGAAAAAGATATCCGTTTGGAGCTGATCAAGCTACTCGGGGAAGAACCGTCGAATAAAGATATTCTTCTTGATATGGTAAATACGGAAAAGGGCAGAAATAAACAGACAGTGCTGAATATTCTTGCAGGTATGCATGATGACAGGATTAATGCGATTTTTGAAAAGATGGCTAAGAAAAAGCCGGAAGATGTCTGCGAATATCTGATCACATCAACAACAGAGGGTGCGTCCAAAATCATCGTACAGATATGCATGGAGCTGCTGCCAGCAATACTGGAGATGCAGGAGGGGCAGGAGCGCACGGATGACGAGAAACTGAAGATAAAAAGGTTCTGCAGAAGTGTGGAGGCATTGATTGGCAAAAGTGGCGATGATGTGGTGAAGTGCTATAAAATGCTCCTTGAAAATAAGGAAAAACTGGATGTCCTGGCAGGTGATGAGATTAAGTATTTTGTCGTGGAATCCCAGTTTGAGGAAGTCAAGGAAAAGAAAAAGCGGCACACTTGGGAAGAAACCATCGGCAGGCATCTTGCAATATCACTTGTAGTTGGTTCCGGTCAGCAGATTGCGGTGCTGGCAATGGAACAATATGAAAACCATGGGGGAAAGCGAAAGAATGACAATTTCCTGACTGCCGCGGCGTTAGCAAAGATGTATGAAGGTGATGACTGTACGGTCTGGTATGAGGAACAGATACAGACCAAAACGGAGCACAAGGACGCAGAAGGCAGACGAGATGCAATCAGGGCTGCACTACAGTACATAAGGTGGGATGAAAGAAAGCATGGATATATGATGTATGGGTATGTTCATGGCTATCGCGGCGCAGCATACTGTCGCAGCGCGATGTATGGTTATCGAAATGCCTATGATGCCTTGCATGAGGACAGCAATAAGCGTTTCAGGCGTATACTTGATATTCCTAATGCTGGGAGCATTATTCAATGGATGATGAAATACCGATGGGATGAGTTGATTTATTATTGGACAGACAGGGACAATGAAGCCGAATGCGCCAAAATGGGGGAATGGTTCTACAATAGATTTTTTGATATGGATCAAGTGCCATCTCCAAATGCCAGACATATGATGCTCCGGTATCTGGATTATCTAAATGGCTACAAATGGACGAAGTGCAAGGGACTTGCAGAAGTCTTTGCAATGCGGGGACAGCCATTCGTGGATTCCTATCAGATACAGAGTTTTTTTGAAAAGCTGCCTGGGAGCAGGGAGGACGCAAAGGCAGAGATGGATGTCTTTATCAAGCTGGCAGAGGAGAATAAGATTAAAGGTATTAGCGAAAACGGAGTAAACTATTACAAGTACCTACGCGAGCAGATTTTTTCAGAATGATATTTATAAATAAGTTACTGTTCACTCCCCCATCAAAGTAGTGGGAATCAAGCGCCAAAATGCTTGCCCTTTAGCATTTTGTGTGCATAAATGTTGCTGTTCACACCGAAAAAACGTTTAAACATGCAAAACACAGTAGGGGTGTGAACAGTAACATAAATATGTCATATATCGTTTGAATAAAAAATAGAAAGGAATTGAAATGAAATGAGAGAAATCACAGAACAGCAGATTTTAGCATTGGCGCCCAATGCGGCAGCGGCATCAAACGGCAAGAAAATATCCCAGAAGGGTGGATTTGTCAAGCTTGAACGGACGGAGGACGACACGCTCTATATGGGTGAATGCACAGGAAGCGGCAAGAGCAATTATATCACATCAGCAGATTACATAGATGAAAACAACCCGGTATTTCGCTGCTCATGCCCTAGCAGACAGTTCCCGTGTAAACACAGTCTGGGATTGCTGTATGATATGCTGGCGAAAAAGGAATTTCGTATCTGTGAAGTGCCAGAGGACATTCAGAAAAAGCGCGAGAAGAAACAGGCAAAGGAAAACAAGGCAAACGAGGCTGCAAAGCCGGAAAGCGAGATGACCGAGGAGGAAAAGAAAAAGGCAGAAAAGAAAAAGGCGTCCGCTGCAAAGACTGCCAAGAATGCAAGGGTGAAAAAGTTAAAGTCACAGCTTGAAGGGCTTGACCTGGTGGAAAAAGTGGTCAATGACTTGATGGCAGCAGGTCTTGGAACAATCGGGGGCGCTTCACTCAAAACCTATCAGCAGCTTGCAAAGCAGATGGGGGATTATTACCTTCCGGGACCGCAGAGATTATGCAATCAGCTTTTAATAGAAATAACAGCCTTCCAGAAAGATCAGGACGAATCGCACTATGACGCTGCAATCAGTGTGCTCGAAAAACTGTGGACTTTGATCAAGAAATCACGCCAGTATATCAACGAAAAGCTTGATAATGACGACTTGACATTGGATGATACTGTATTATATGAAGAACTTGGCGGTATCTGGAAGCTTTCAGAGTTGGAAGAGTTAGGAAAGAGCAAAAAGAATGCAAGCCTGATGCAGCTGTCTTTCTGGGTGACTTTCGATGAGGCGCGGAAAGAATACATTGATACAGGCTGCTGGGCGGACTTGGACAATGGGGAAATCTTCATGAACTACAACTACCGTCCGCTGAAATCCTTAAAATATGTCAAGCAGGAGGACAGCATCTTTGGCGTTGCAAAAGTGCCGAGTGCAGTATTTTACCCGGGTGATGGAAATGTCAGGGTCAGATGGGACGGTGCGCAGATTCGTGGATATGAGCAGGCGGATTATGAGGCGATTTTTCAACACGCAATCACTTCTGTCAAGCAGGAGGCAAAGGCAGTCAAGAATTTCCTCAAAAATGCGATGACACAGCCCACGATGATCAAGCTGATTGCTTTTAACAGGATTGGAAAAATAGGCGAGGACTTTGTGCTGGCAGACAAAAATGACGACACGATCCTTCTGGGAAATATGCCGGATATGGAGGAGACGGTACTGCGACTTTCGATGCTTCCCAATGGCGCACTGCTCGAAAATCAAGTGCTGCTCGGTGCATTTTATTATAATAAAGAGAACCGGAGACTCATGGTGCAGCCGCTCAGCATTGTAACACATGATGCGGTAGTGCGGCTGCTGTATTAGTGCATATAGTGCAAATTAAGGGATAACCATTAGAGTGCGTTGGGCAAATAGATTCTGAATGATAAGGCGCTCGAATGACACTTTTTTGGTTAAGATGGATAGGAGAATAGTAAAAAATGAAAAAGACATCGGTAATTATCGGAATCATATTATTTTTGCTGGGAGCAGTCCTGCTATTTGCAGGTAGAAGATTTATCGTACCTGCATTCAGCACGCCGGTTGACATTGTGGAGGAAGGGATGGAAGCAGTTGCACCAAACACAGCGGTTGAGACAGATTTATATATGGTCTTTGAGCGTTTCTCCAGACGGGACAGCAGGGATTATCATGTGATACCAGTATGGAGCGGAGAGTATGGTTATGTTATTCCGCTTTCCATATCCAGTGAAAATGCAGGCGATTATACCCAGGTTGTGGATGAAACGATGGATTATGCATATGGGTATACCAATGACTATGGAACGGAAACTGTGCATTTCCAGGGTGTTGTCCTGGAACTGGATGATACAACTTCAGGCAAGATGCGAGACTGGTTCCGTGAGGTAGGATTTTTTGAGCGGGAGTCAGACATGGATGATGCAATACTTCCATATATGCTATATCAGGTCAATCTGACTGGTGTAAAGGAGAATACAATCCTGTTTGCATGGATTATGATTGTCGGACTTGTGTTTCTCTGCATCGGGATCTTCCTCCCCTCCGAAGTGAAGGTATCGCTAAAACTGAAAGAGACAAAGATTAACGGCGTCACTTACCGGGTGGAACAGTTTAGGGTGCTGAACAGCCTGCTTATGAAAGGGAAGAAGCAGGAGGCGCAAAAAATACTTACAGAAAAATTTAATGTGGATTCCAGCTATGCGGCATTTGTGGTTGATAACTGGAATGAATATTTTTATTAATTGGGGAAAGGGGGAGCATATTTATGAGCAAATGTTTTGATAAACGAGTGGAATACGCAGTAGATCAGCTCTGGGTGAGACGGAATAAGGCAGAAGGAGCCAAGGCAAAGCAGATGTTGGAGCAGGCTGCTGAGGAGGGAAATGCAGATGCGTATTACTTTCTTGGGCGCTGTTATCTGGGGGACAGTTTTATTGATCCTGTCTTTGGATTTGAGGAAAATGAATATAGAGGGATTGAATGCTTTCGAAAGAGCATAGAACTTGGAAGTGCGGTTGGAATGTTTGCAAGTATGCGTCTTGCAGGATTTATACCGCCAAATGGTACCTTTGTGCACCCGCCGTATCATTCTCTCCGGGAGATATGGGATGTAGTGGAGGCGTATGCCAACGACGGTCAGGCGTTCTGTCAGCTTTTGATCGGAAATGCCTATTACTTTGGGGATGTGATTGATTTTTTTCAGTATCCCAAGGTGACCGAAGAAATGATTCGCGGATATATGTACAAGGCAATGCAATACTATGATATGAGTCTTGCAAACGGGAACTTTTTTGTTCTCCAAAATTATCTCAATATCCTGACATCAGGTGAGCATGGTATGCCAAAGAATCACCAGAAAGAAATGGAATTGATCAACCTCGGAGCGAACAACGGAGTTGGCTTTTGTGAGCTTAGAATGGGTGATACCTATGGCATTGATGACGCTCTGACTGCCCTGGAGTATTATCAGAGGGCATTGGAGCATGGCGAGACAAGGGCATATTCCAGACTTGGAAAGGTATATTTTAGAGGAGGACGTGGTCTTGCGAAAGACTATAACAAAGCCATAGAGTATTTCCGCATTGCACGGGAAGGAAGTAACTGGGTATCTGACATGCTTGGTATGTGTTACCTGAAAGGCTGGGGGACACCTGTGGATTACGCGGCGGCAAAGCGGGAATTTGAAGAATATCCAGGGGAACGGTTGAGTGCAATCGGGTTGGGCGAGATTTATGCATACGGACTTGGTGTGCCAGTTGATATCAAGAAAGGCTTTGAGTATTGGGACAAATTTCCAGCTGATATCCGTGTGATTGAGAATAAACGCAATTTTAAGAAGACCTTGTTTGGCTGGAAGCGCAAGAAGGCTTAGATTTGAAAGTGCCAAATACGACAGGGCTGCTAAGAATGAGAATCGAAGTTATGATCTCTGAGATGTGAAGGGGGAGACAGAGTGAGACGCAGGTTTAACATTACAGGATCTTGCAAACCACAAAGGCACTATATGGTAAAACTCGATGATAGAGTCAAAAAGATAAAAGAAGATTATGTTGATGAGGGAAGCTACTTCGTGATCAACCGGGGACGACAATATGGAAAGACAACGACGCTGGAAGCGCTGGAAGGTTATTTGGAAGAGGAGTATATTGTCATATCACTGGATTTTCAGTTGATGGGAACGAAAGATTTTTCAGATGAAGCAGTATTTGCGAAAGCTTTTAGAAAAGATATTTCAATGGCGCTGGAAGATATGGAAGATCAGATGATCACTTTGCCATGGACTGCATCTGAGAGTGCTGGTTATGGTTTAAAGGAGCTGTTTATTGATCTGAGCAATATGTGTAAAAACAGTCCGCGGCCAATCGTGTTGATGATTGATGAGGTTGACAGTGCAGGTAATAATCAGGTTTTTATCGATTTTTTGGCACAGCTTAGGGGATATTATCTGAAACGCGATAAAAAGCCAATTTTCCATTCGGTTATTCTTGCGGGAGTGTATAATATCAAAAATTTAAAACTAAAATTGCGTCCTGAGTCCGAACACCAATACAACAGTCCATGGAACATCGCTGCTGATTTTGACATTGATATGAGTTTTTCTTCTGGTCAAATTGCATCTATGCTTGAAGAGTATGAAGCAGATTATCATACTGGGATGGATATTCCAAAAGTGGCAGAGGAAATATATCAATATACTTCTGGATATCCTGTCCTTGTTTCATCAATATGCAAGCGTATTGATGAAAAAATTGCTGGAAGCAATGATTTTGAAAATCGAAAAAAGGCATGGTCAAAGGAAGGTGTGGCAAAAGCAGTCGCAAATATCTTAAAGGAGAGTACGCCATTATTTGAAAGTATGGTGAAACAGCTTGACCAATACAAGGAGCTGTATTCCATGGTAGAAGATTTATTATATCAGGGTAGGAAAATTCCGTTTAGTCCCGACGAAAAATCTGTCAGTATAGGCATAATGTTTGGATTTCTGACAGAGGAAAACGGTCATGTTGCGATAGCAAACCGCATTTTTGAAATGTATTTGCTGAATCTTTTTATGACAAAGGAAGCACTTGAGAGTGAGGCATTTGTAAAAGGCGGAAGAGATAAGTCCCAATTTATCAAATATAACAGACTGGACATGGATTTGGTTCTGGAAAAATTTGTGGAATACTTTGATGAGATTTACAACAAAAAGGATACGGATTTTATTGAAAAGTATGGGCGGAAATTCTTTTTGCTCTACTTAAAGCCGATTATCAATGGAACAGGAAATTATTATATCGAAGCGCAGACAAGGGATGAACGGAGGACGGATGTTATCGTCGATTATCTCGGGGAACAGTTTATTGTCGAGCTGAAAATCTGGCATGGCAGGGAATACAATGAAAGAGGCGAAAAGCAGCTTACAGAGTATCTGGATTATTACCATAAGGATAAGGGCTATATGCTAAGCTTTAACTTTAACAAAGAAAAGGAAATCGGCGTAAAAGAGATTCAAGTCTGTGGGAAGACAATTGTGGAGGCAGTCGTGTAACGGATATTGGAGGAGGAAGCCAATGCAGGCTCAAATAGTTGTAAAAGGCGTAATTCTTAACCATAATTTGAAAAAAGCCTTGCTGATTCGCCGCAGTCCCGACGATTTTGGGGGATGGGAAGGTCCAGGCGGTAAAGTAGAGGAAGGGGAGTCTTTGGAAGAAGCCCTGGAGAGGGAAGTGTTTGAGGAGACAGGATTGAAGGCAGTTCCTGAGAGTGTTTTATATGCCTCTTTGGATGAGATCTGTGGAAAAAAAGTGATCTTTGTTGTGTATCTTTGCTCCACTACAGAAGAAAAAGTGGTTTTGGGCAGTGAGCATATTGAGTACCGCTGGGTAGAAAAGGCGGAATGTGAGACAATGCTTGTAGGCGGAATCGCAGAGGATTTTAAGAAGCATGGAGTTTATGAGTTGGAGTGGTAGCGTACAGTCGAATGCATTTTCAAACAAATACCGCGACAGAGGAGATTTATTTGAGGGGCGCAAGGTATGGGAAGCGAAATCCCTTTCGGGAGAATATGCACTAAAGAAACTATAGGGAACGTATCTGGTGACTTTTATGAGCTTTGCGGGTGTAAAGTCTGGGTACGAGGCATCATTGGTTGCGAATGGGATTGCGCCGGAGCGAATAAGGAAGTATGGCTTTGCATTTCAAGGGAAAATGTGTCTGATTGGAAAATAGGAGTTACAGTTCAGAATTGCACTACGCTGCAAATTATGGCTTTGCAAGCCGCGTGAGAAAGCGTAGTGGCAGCGATGCATCAAGCCATGGTATATGGCTTTGACATCGCGAAGCGATTTTGCATGGATTGATGCTGTAACAGGAAGATGAAACAGGAGGGTGGAATGGATACAACACCAATTTATGATTTGCGCGAGCGCCTTCGCGCAGCTGCTATGGCAGGAACAAATCTGCTGTCCGAGGATTTTCGGTTAAGGCGTGCATATGAGGCATTTAAGCCGCTGGAGAAAGCTTCGCCTGTCTTTGCAAAGGTAGGGCAATTGACAGGACAGCTCTTATCACCAGACTGTCAGAATGTGCAGGGTGCGCTGCTTGACACCATCACACTGGCAGATGCTGTCATCTGTACACTTGGGACAGTGGACGTATCTGGGGAATTTGATTTTACTGGAACGATTAATGAGGAAACAAATGCGGGCTGCTTGGTTGTCAATGCACCATACTCTATATTGAAGGAGCTATTGGAGGCATTGACAGCATCAGGTGGCGGACATTATGGATATGTATGTGAAATGCATGAAAATCACCCTGAGCTTTTTCGGGATTATCGTGTAAATCATGCTTTAGTACAGGCGTTGGGTGCTTCTTATTCCGGGCTTGCGGATAATGTGGAGCAATGGCTGATAGAAGATAATGATAAGACCATTCTGCCGGCGCTATACAAGGATTTCGATCCGAAGGGCAAGAAAGAAATGGTGCGCCGTGTGAAAGTGATCAGTGCACTTGCAGGCGCAGAGGCAAATGACTTTTATGTCAAGATGCTCGCGGAGGCGCAGAAAGATGTGCGTACAGAGTTGATCAATGCACTTCGGTTTGAGCCACGCAATGTTACTCTGCTTTTTCAACTGACAAAGACAGAAAAAGGGAAAAATAAGGATAGGGTATTTGAGATGCTCGCGGCAATGCGGGAGGAGGAGGTCAATGACTTTTTTCAGAAGCTGGCAAAGAAAAAGTCTGAGACTGTCTTAAAATATCTTAGAAATTCAACGACAGAATGGTCTGTTGGGCTGGTGGTCAATATCTTCAATAAAATGCTTGAAAAACTGGACACAATAGACGATGCTTCAGACAAGGAAAAACAGGCGTTGACAGACAGACTGCAGGATATTGTGCGGGCAATGTTCGGTAAAGGGGGAACACAGATCTGTGAATGCTACCGAAAATTGCTGGCACAGAAGGATAAGATCAATACGCTGCTCAAAGAAGCCTGGCAGGAGTCAAAAGGTACATATGAGCGTGATACGTTTTATTATGGTGTACTGACTCCCGGTCAGTATTGGTACAAAGCAGATGTGTTGGATATTGAGACGGCGTTGGGGAAGGTTCTGCATCATTCCCTGATTGCCAATCCGGATTCGGACCTGCAGGCGCTTGCTTTGGAATTGTACCAGAATGGAGATCCTAAGAAAGCAAACATCAAATTTCTGGCGGCGGCAGCAACTGTAAAATTTTCTAATGATGAAAACTGTGCAGAGTGGATTGAAGAGCAGATCCCAGAGAAAGGACTGCTTGTGTCCAGACATGCGAAAGAGCGCTTGGATGCAGTCATTGAGGCGGCGGATTATGTCACGTGGGATCGGAAAAAGAATGGTTATAAATTATATGGTGCATATATAGATGTCTATTACACAGATTACAAGCGTGCTGAGCGAACAATTGATCTGCCGTATGTGAAAGAGATGATTAGCTGGTTTCGAAAACAGGAGCCCTCGCAAAAGCTTGACAAGATATTGGCACAGTTCGTACCATTAAATGATGAGACGATATGCAGGGAGATGGGCGAATATTTCTATAAGAGAGCATTGACTGTTCCGGATAACCGCTTTTATCTGGATTATATGAAGGATTGCGGATGGAAAGAATGTAAGGGATTGGGTGTAAGTATTCTTAAAAATGAACCATCAACTCCAACATGGTCTCTATATAGATGGCTGACTATGCTGCCTGGGGATAAAGAGGCAATTATGGAAGAAATGCGCACAGTCTGCAGTTTGATAAAAAGAGGAGAACTGAAAGTTAAACATTTCAATACAGCAGAACTGGAAGAATATATGAATAGTTGGTATAAAGGATAATAAGAATATGATGAATGCAGAACCAATTTATGATTTGCGCGAGCGCCTTCGCGCAGCTGCCATGGCAGGAACAAATCTGCTGTCTGAGGATTTTCGATTGAAACGTGCATACGAGGCATTCAAGCCACTGGAGACTGCTTCACCTGTGTTTGCCAAGGTCGGGCAATTGACAGAACAGCTCTTAACACCGGATTGCCAAAATGTGCAGGGGGCGCTGCTTGACACCATTACGCTGGCAGATGCTGTCATATGTACACTTGGGAAAGTGGATGTGTCAGGAGAAATTGAGTCTCCGGGAACAATCAATGCAGAGGAAAACACAGGCAGTGTAATGATCAATGCACCGTATTCTGCTTTGAAAGGATTATTGGAGGCGCTGACAACATCAGGCGGCGGACATTATGGGTACATATGTGATACACATGAGAACAAACCTGAACTTTTTCGCGATTATCGTGTAAGACATGTGATGGTACAGGCGTTAGGCGCCTCTTATGCAGAACTTGCGGATCAGATAGAACAGTGGATGATAGAAGATAATGATAAGACAATTCTGCCGGTATTATATCAGGATTTTGACCCAAAAGGCAAGAAAGAGATGGTGCGCCGTGTCAATGTGATCAGTGCACTTGCGGGAGCCGGGGCGAATGATTTTTATGTTAAGATGCTTGACGAAGCACAGAAGGATGTGCGCACTGCATTAATTGACGCGCTTCGTCATGAGCGCGGCAATCTTTCCCTGCTTTTTGATCTGTCAAAGACAGAAAAAGGAAAAAATAAGGATAAAGTATTTGAACTGCTTGCAGAGATACAGGACGAGAGGGTAAATGACTTTTTTAAGGAACTGGCAAAGAAAAAGCCGGAAACCGTTTTAATTTATTTAAAATATACAACAACAGAGTGGTCAGCAGAACTGGTGGCAGATATCTGTGGGAAAATGCTTGGTCAACTGGATATGATAGGCAGTATTTCGGACAAGGAAAAGCGGGAATTATCAGATAAACTGCAGATTGCATTGAGGGCATTGTTTGGAAAAGGAGGTGCACGGATCTGTGAATGCTACAGAAAGCTGCTCGCGCAAAAAGAAAAGCTAAATGGTCTGTTCAAAGAAACATGGCAGAAACCCAAAAACGTTTATGAGGAGCATCAGGATATATTATTGTATGGGGTACTGTCAGCCGATCGATATTGGCTCAGGTACAAAACGGAGGAGAGGGATGTCGAAACAGCGCTGGGAAAAATTTTACATCATACGCTGATCGTCAATCCGGATTCGAATCTGCAGGCGCTCGCGATGGAGTTGGTTCAGAATGTAAAATTTTTGCCTGCGGCTGTCACTGTGAAAATTTCCAATGATGAGGACTGTTCAGACTGGCTTGAAGAACAGGTTACGGATAAGGCGCTGCTTGTGCCAAAGTTTTCGAAAGCGCGGATGAAAGCAGTCGCTGAGGCAGCTGTTTATGTCAGATGGGATGGAAAAAAGCATAGCTATGAATTGAATGGCTCTTTTATAAACGTTTCTTACCCAGAGTGTAAAAGCATCGAACGTTCTATAAAATTATCGCATGCAAAAGGGATTATGGAGTGGTTGATGAAGCATTCCTCAAAGGACGTTGATGATATTCTGGCGCGCTGGGTACCATTCAATGATGAAGAAATGTGTAAAATGATGGGAGAATACTTTTATAAAAAAGCATTGATAACCGGGGACAATCACGAGTATCTAAGCAACATGAAAGCATGCGGATGGACGACCTGCAAAGGGTTAGGTGTTAAGTTTGTAAAAGATAAAAAGCCTGTTTCTGCGCGGATTTTAGGCAGCTGGATGGTGTCATCGCTGCCGGGAGATCATGAGGCGATCATAGAGGAAGCGCGCACAATCTGTGAGATGATTCGAAGTGGGGAGTTGAAAGTAAACAATTGGAAAGTAGAAGATTTTGAGAGCTATATGGACGGATGGAGCAGATGATAAGGTCTGTATAAGATGAAGACAGAATATGGGAGAGGAGTTGGAGTTTTAGAGGGATGGATACAGGAGCAATTTATGAACTGCGCGAGCGCCTTCGCGCGGCTGCCATAGCAGGAACTAATTTATTGTCTGAGGATTTTCGATTGAAACGTGCATACGATGCCTTCAAGCCGTTGGAGAAAGCTTCTCCCGTCTTTGCAAAGGTAGGACAATTGACAGAACAGCTTTTATCTCCGAATTGTCAGAATGTGCAGGGGGCGTTGCTTGATACGATCACACTGGCAGATGCTGTCATCTGTACGCTTGGAACAGTGGATATGGTAGGAGAAGTCGAGTCTGTGGGAGCGCTGAATATGGAGCAATACGCGGGCAGCTTGATTGTCAATGCGCCATATTCTGCATTAAAGGAGCTTCTGGAAGCGCTAACGACATCAGGCGGAGGACATTATGGATATGTGTGTGATATCCATGAGGAGCACCCTGAGCTTTTCAGGGATTATCGTGTAATAAATGCATTAGTACAAGCGCTGGGTGCGTCTTATGCAGAACTTGCAGATCAGGCAGAGCGATGGATGATCGAAGAAAATGATAAGACGGTTCTGCCTGCGCTGTACAGGGATTTTGACCCGAAGGGCAAGAAGGAGATGGTGCGCCGTGTGAAGGTGATCAGCGCACTTGCTGGTGCCGAGGCAAATGAGTTTTATATCAGAATGCTTGCCGAGGCACAGAAGGATGTGCGTACCGAATTGATTGATGCGCTTCGTCACGAACCGAAAAATGTCTCACTGCTCTGCGATCTGTCAAAGACAGAAAAAGGCAAGAATAAAGATAAGGTTTTTGAATCGCTTGCAGAGATGCAGGATGCGGACGCAGAAAACATTTTTAGAAAACTGGCAAAGAAAAAACCAGAGAATATTTTAATGTATCTGAGGAATACAACGACAAACTGGGCGGCAGAGCTGGTCGCAGTAAGCTGTGAGCAGATGCTTGACAAACTGGATTGCATAGGCAGTGCAGGCGAAAAGGAAAAAACAGAACTGGCAGAAAGGCTGTTGGATACTGTGAGGGCTCTTTTTGGAAAAGGGGGAACACATGTCTGTGAATGTTACAGGAAGATGCTTTTGCATAAAGGAAAGATAAACCGTTTACTGCATGCAGCAGAGAAGGAAATCTGGATGAAATCCTATGAACGTAATATCGTGCAGTATGGCGTGTTGCGCTCCAAGACATATTGGGATAGTACGATCATATGCGATGATATTGAAATGGTATTGGCAAAAATACTGCAGCATTCCCTGATTGTCAATCCTGATACAGATTTACAGGAACTTGCTTTGGAGCTGTATCAGGACAAGGATTCTGGAAAATCAAATGCAAAATTTTTGTCGGCTGCTGTTATTGTAAAATTTTCCCGGGATGAAGATTGTGTGGACTGGCTTGAAGAACAGGTCAGGGATAAAGTACTGTTTGTTGCAAAACAGTCCAAAAAGTGCATAGAGGCAATCACTCATGCTGCGGCATATGTCATATGGGATCAGCGAAGGAACAGTTATGTATTCTATGGCTCTTATGTGGATGTCTATAATAAAAGCGTTGTGAGACCAATCCGCTTACAGCATGCAAAAGAACTTGTAGAATGGCTGAAAGAACATTTCACAAAAGAGACGGATGGGATTCTGACGAACTGGGTAGCGTTAAATGATGAAGACATGCGGCTGGACTACCTGTAAGGGGCTTGCAGTGCACCTTTTTAAGAGTAATCCAAGACTGCTCAATCAGCAATGGCAGCTTCAGGATTATCTGAAAAATATGCCGGGTGATCTAAATGCCCGCATGGAGGAAGCGCGGACGCTCAGTGAGATGATGAAAACAGGTGAAGTCAATCAGGGTAATATTGTAGTGGGTGCTTTCGATGAATGGATCGAAAAGCAGCGATAAGAAAGGGGTATGACAAGTGGAAAAAAATGAAACAGTGTTAAGACTGCCAGCAGAGCAGTTATTTCAGAAGGAAATTGATGCATTGATCGCGGCGGAGAAAAATCCGATCCCGACAGGGTGGAGAATGTCCCCGCAGTCCGTAAAGACGTATATCTGCGGAGGAAAGGTTGGAAAGACGGAAATCACGCCCAAATACATAGGTCATGAGCGTCTTGTGGAGATTGCGATATCAACCCTGGTAACAGATCGGGCATTACTGTTGATCGGTGAGCCGGGAACAGCAAAAAGCTGGCTATCCGAGCATCTGACTGCTGCCATCAACGGTGATTCCACAAAAGTAATACAGGGAACCGCCGGAACGACAGAGGAGCAGATCAAATATTCGTGGAACTATGCGATGCTGATCGCGCAGGGACCATCGCACGAAGCGATGCTGAAAAGTCCGGTTTTCAACGCGATGGAGACAGGAACCATTGCGCGTGTCGAGGAGATTTCGCGCTGTGCCTCAGAGGTACAGGACGCACTGATTTCCATTTTGTCAGAAAAGAGAATCTCTGTCCCGGAACTTTCGATAGAAGTAGCTGCGAAAAAGGGATTTTCGGTGATTGCGACGGCAAACACAAGGGATAAGGGCGTCAATGAAATGTCCGCCGCGTTGAAGCGCCGATTTAATATCGTCGTGCTCCCTGCACCGGCAAATCTGGACTCCGAGATGGAGATTGTAAGAACCCGAGTGACACAATTGTCAGAAAATCTTGATCTGAATGCAAAGCAGCCTGCAGATGAGGTGATAGAGAAAGTATGTACGATATTTAGGGAGCTTCGCTGTGGGGAGACGCTGGATCGCGCACAGAAGGTAAAGGGGACATCGGGTGTTCTCTCCACCGCAGAGGCAATATCGCTCTTGTGCAACAGTATGGCATTGGCGGGAAGCTTTGGAAACGGTACGATCACAAACGAGGATCTGGCGGCTGCATTGCAGGGAGCTGTCATCAAGGACGAGGATAAGGACCAGGTAGCATGGAAGGAGTATCTCGAGAATGTCATGAAGAAGCGCGGCTCTGAGTGGCTGGGATTGTACAAGGCATGTAAGGAGTTAGTGTGAAATTAAAATTTCACCATCCTGATTTGAGTGCCCGCCGAAGCGGGCAAATGGGAGTTAGTATGAAAAATAATCCAAATTTTTTCGGAATACGGCATTTATCGCCTGCGGGGGCATATTACCTGAGAGGATTCTTAGATGAAAAGAAGCCAAAACTTGTGCTGGTTGAGGGTCCAAGCGATTTTGAGGACATGATCTCCGATATGGTGCGCAAGGAGACAAAGCCTCCAATTGCGGTGCTTGCCTACACCAAGGAAGCACCCGTGAGGACAGTGTTGTATCCATTTGCGGAATACTCGCCGGAGTATCAGGCGATACAGTGGTGTCATATGCATCATGTGGAGTGTCGTTTTATGGATTTGCCCTCAGAGACCTTTCTGGCGATACCCGAATGTGGTATGCAGGAGGCAGAGGGGGAAGAAGCAAGAATAAATTCTGGAATCAGTGTCTATGAGCAGCTTGACCAGAAGAGCGGTGAAGATGGGCATGACACCTTCTGGGAGCGCGTCATGGAGCAGGCGGGCAGTATGGAAGCCTATCATCTGGGGGCAAACAGCTTTGGCGCCAACATCAGAAGTCTCACAGAAGGAAAAGAAAATGACTGGGCGGAGACGGTGCTTCGCGAGGCATATATGCGTCAGCAGATCAAGAAGGCTGTAGACTCTGGCATTGAACCGGAGGACATTGTCGTGGTAACGGGTTCCTATCATGTGGAAGGGTTAAAAAACTGGCAGGAATCCGACGAAGACCTGTCCAAAATGCCAAAGGTTGGGGCAAATCATACCCTGATGCCTTATTCGTACTATCGTCTTTCCACGCGGGCAGGATACGGCGCTGGAAACAAGGCGCCTGCTTACTATGCACTCTTGTGGGAGGGCTTGAATAAAGGTGAGCCGATGTATGCTGTTTACAGCTATCTGATACGGCTTGCCAAATACCAGCGCGAGAAGGGGAATCCTGTTTCGTCCGCGTCTGTGATCGAGGCGGTCAGGCTGGCGATGTCCCTGGCGCAGCTGCGTGGCGGAACGATTGCATCGCTCAGGGACTTGCGCGATGCTGCGCAGACCTGCATTGGTGAAGGAAGTGTGTCAAACATTATCCTTGGGACGGCGGATACGGAGATCGGAACGGCAATCGGGGCGCTGCCTGACGGGGTGAGCCGCACCAGCATTCAGGAGGATTTTTACAGACAGCTAAAGGACTTGAAACTCGAGAAATACCGCGATATCACAGCGCAGGACTTGATGCTTGACCTACGGGAAAACAGGCGTGTCAGTTCAGAAAAGTCAGCTTTTATTGATCTGCACCGGTCTTTTTTCCTACATCGGCTGCGTGTGATCAATGTGAGCTTTGCCCAGCAGCAATCGGTCAATCAGGACAATGCGACATGGTCTGAACACTGGGTAGTGCGCTGGACGCCGGAGGCGGAGATTGAGCTGGTGGAATCGGCGTTAAAGGGGGATACGATTGACGGTGCGGCTTCCTTTGCCATGAAGGAGCGCGTGGAAAATGCGACCAAAATGGGAGAAATCGCGCTTGTCATAGAAGATGCCTGCTGCTGTGGCATGGAGAAAGCGGTAGGTTATGCGACTGCAGCACTGCAGAGAATGGCAGTTGACGCCGCGTCGGTGGAGGATCTGGCGAAGACGGCACAGCGGCTTTCTGTTGTCGTCCAGTATGGAAATATCAGGCGGATCGATTCCAAGCCGCTGGAGCCGATTCTGCAGCAATTGTTTTACAGAGCCTGTCTGATACTGGAATCAGCCTGTGTGTGCGACGATGCGGCGAGTCAGGTCATCATCACTGCAATGGAGCAGTTAAACAGCGCAGAACTGGCGCACGATTTTCTGGATAACGCAGAGTGGATCAAGGTGCTCGACGATATTTCAGAACGGGATGACCTAAACACGAAGCTGTCAGGATTTGCGGCAGCAATCCTTCTGGAGCGTGGAGCTATGAATACGCAGCAGCTGCGCACAGAGGTGTCAAGGCGTTTATCAAAGGGAATTCCTGCGGATCTGGGTGCTGGCTGGTTCGAAGGGCTTGCCATGAAAAACAGATATGCGCTGATTGCAAGACTGTCACTCTGGGAAAGCCTGAATGACTATCTTGTCACATTGGACGACGAGGAGTTTAAACGGGCACTGGTGTTTTTGCGGCGTGCTTTTGCGGATTTCTCGGCAGTGGAGAAGGACCAGATCGCGGAAAATCTCGGTGAGATCCTGGGGCTGAATGGTCAGGAGGTCAGCGAGGTGGTAAATGCTGTGCTTGACGAGAGTTCGCAGCAGATGATTGACAGTCTGGATGATTTTGATTTTGATCTTTAATATAACCTTTTATACGAGGGAGGTTTCATATGGAAATAAAAGAACAGATCGGCAGATGGCGTCTGATTCTGGGGCAGGAGAGTGAGAAGCGTCTTTCAGGAATGACGGATCTGACGCTGTCCCAGGAACAGGATTTGATGGATCAGGCGCTGGCTTCCATATACAATCGGTCAGAACTTGGCGGTTTTGGCAGCCAGGGAGGCGGCGGAGGCGGGCGCGGCGGTGGAAGGGGACCGTCGAACCCGCAGATCAGCCGGTGGCTTGGTGATGTGCGGACGCTGTTTGACAAGGAGCTGGTGACTGTTATTCAAAATGATGCGGTGACGCGCTGCGGGCTGAAACAGCTGTTGTTTGAACCGGAGCTTTTGGAAAATATGGAACCGGATATCGGTCTTGCATCTACCATATTGATGTTAAAAGACCAGATACCGAAGCGTTCGAAAGAAAGCGTCCGCGAATTTATCAAGAAAATTGTGGAGGAGATCAACAAACTGCTGGAGCAGGATATCCGACGTGCTGTGACTGCTGCGGTCAATAAAAGAAAGCATTCGCCTATTCCGTCAGCGTCGGCAATGGATTTTAAAATGACGATAAACCGCAATTTAAAGCACTACAATCCAGAACTCAAAACCATCGTGCCAGAACATTTTTACTTTTTTGACCGAACGAGTATTACAGCGGCAAACAAGTGGACCATCATACTCGATATTGACCAGAGTGGTTCGATGGGAGAATCCGTGATTTATTCGTCGATTATCAGCTGTATTCTGGCGAGCATGGCAAGCATCAAGACGAGGATTGTCGCATTTGACACAAATATCGTAGACCTGACAGAGAAGAGTGATGATCCGGTCGATTTGCTGTTTGGATTCCAGCTTGGCGGCGGTACAGATATCAACAAGTCGATTGCATACTGTGAGCAGTTTATAGAGAATCCGGCTAAGACGCTGTTTTTCCTGATATCGGATTTGTATGAGGGAGGCAACAGAGCCGGATTGCTGCGGCGCATCGGTGATATGAAGGAATCTGGGGTGACTGTGATCAGCCTGCTTGCAATCTCAGATGGCGGCAAGCCGTATTATGACGAACAGACGGCGCAGAGATTAGCAGGGCTTGGAGTACCTTGTTTTGCGTGCACGCCGCAGCTTTTACCAGAACTTCTGGAAAAAGCATTGAAGGGACAGGACTTGTCTCAGTTTGGGAAAAAAGTGAAGAAAATCTGAGACGCCAAAAGACGCAGCCTATGCATAGAACATGTTCTTTGCATAGAACATATAAAGTTTACATTATATGAGGTAATACAAGATGGCAATACAGGGAGAAACAAGAGAGAGTACCCGCATCAAAATACGGGAACCGAAACATTACAAGGTGATCATGCACAATGACGACTTTACTACGATGGATTTTGTGGTTGATATATTGAGGGATATCTTTCATAAAGATGAGATGGAAGCAGAGCGATTGATGCTGTTGGTGCATGAAGTTGGAAAAGCTGTGGTAGGTGCATATCCATATGACATCGCTGTTTCCAAGGTGCAGACTGCGGCAGCCCGCGCAAAGGCGGAGGGATTTCCGTTTCGGATGACATTAGAGTGAAATCAAAATTTCACCATCCTGATTTGAGTACCCACCGAAGCGGGCGAATGGGAGTTAGAGTGAAATCAAAATTTCACCATCCTGATTTGAGTACCCACCGAAGCGGGCGAATGGGAGTTAGAGTGAAACTTATGGAGGAAGATTATGCAGGTAACAAGAGAGGTGGCGGAGATCATTAATTCCGTAGTGGTTCTGGCAAAAGACAGGCATTATGAACTTGTGACGCCTGAGCTGGTGTTGTATGTCATTTGCGGCAATAAGATTTTTGCGGAGGCATTTGAGGATTGCGGTGGGAGTGTTCAAGAGTTGTCAAGGCAGTTGGAGGGGTATTTCAACGAATATATGGTTTCTGTCAGTTCCGAGGGAAATACATATGAAAATCCGAATCAAAATCCAGAGTTTTCCGCCGGAATGGGAAGTATGCTGTCTTTTGCGTGGCAGTCGGCGCAGGGCAGTGGAAAAAACGTAGTCGGATTGATGCACATTATCCATGCAATGTTTGAACTTGAGGAAAGCTATGCCGTTTACTACATGCAGCTGCAGGGGATAGAACACGCTGAACTTTTGCAGCAGATGACCATTTTATATGAAGAATTGTCCGCTGACAGGCGGGCTGGGAGTGGAAGCAAAAAGAATGACAGAGGTTTGGTCAGTGAGACGAATGAAACTGGTTCTTATGACGAAAATGTGCAGGATGAGGAAAAAACGGATAAAGTATGGCAGCAGTTTGCTGTCTGTCTGAATGATGCGTTGGAGGGTGTCAATCCGCTGATTGGCAGGGAAGAAGAATTGGAACGCACGATGCAGATTCTATGCCGAAAGGAGAAGAATAATCCGCTCCATATCGGAGAACCAGGCGTTGGAAAGACGGCGATTACCTATGGTCTTGCCAGATTGATTGAGGAAGATCAGGTTCCCGAACCGCTAAAGGGTGCGAAGATTTTTTCACTTGATCTTGGAAGTCTGATCGCCGGGACACAGTTTCGAGGTGATTTTGAGAAACGCTTCAAGCGGGTTATGGACAGTATTAGCCGCGAGGAGAAACCAATCGTCTACATCGATGAGATTCACAACATTGTCGGCGCTGGTGCGGTCAACGGAGGCGCTTTTGACATTTCAAATATGTTAAAGCCTTATCTGGCGGCCGGAAGTGTACGTTTTATCGGTGCGACTACATATGAGGAATACAAAAAGCATTTTGAGAAAAGCAAGAGTCTGGTGCGGCGTTTTCAAAATATTGACATCAAGGAACCCGATATAGAAGATGCAACGCGCATCCTGGAGGGATTGAAAAAGAATTATGAGAAATTCCATGGGGTGACTTATGGAAAGGGTGTGATCGCATATGCGGTCAGCATGAGTGCAAAATATGTTAACGAGCGCTATCTGCCTGACAAGGCGATTGACTTAATCGATGAGGCGGGCGCATACCGCCGCCTGCACCCACTGGGAAAGAAAATACAGACTGTAGGGAAGGATTTGATTGACGAAATCCTGTCCAAAACCTGCCAGATTCCAAAGCAGGTGGTTGAACATGATGAGATTGAGACGCTCGCAACACTTGAAAAGCGGCTGATGAATCGTGTATATGGTCAGAATGAGGCGATTGCGCAGGTTGTCAATGCAGTGAAATTCTCAAGGGCGGGGCTTCTGGAAGAAGGAAAACCTCTGGCGAGCCTGCTCTTTGTAGGACCGACAGGCGTTGGAAAGACAGAGATCGCAAGGAGTCTGGCGGACGAACTCGGCGTGAAACTGATCCGCTTTGACATGAGTGAGTACGAGGAAAAGCATGCAGTGGCAAAATTAATCGGTTCACCAGCGGGGTATGTCGGCTATGAGGAGGGCGGACTTCTGACAGAAGAAATCCGCAAGAATCCTCATGCGGTGCTTCTGTTAGATGAAATCGAAAAAGCACACCCCGATATTTACAACATTCTCCTCCAGGTGATGGATTATGCCACGCTTACAGACAATCAGGGCAGAAAGGCAGATTTCCGCAATGTGATTGTCATCATGACCTCCAACGCTGGAGCGAGCCGGATTGGAAAGCATGGAATCGGTTTTACAGGACAGGATGTCAAGGCGGATGTGATTATGGAGGAAGTGAAGCGCATCTTCCAGCCGGAATTTCGCAACCGTTTGAATAAGATTGTCGTATTTCATGGTATGGACGAGACGATGGCAGGGCAGATTACAGAGAAAAAGCTCGGAGAACTGCAGAAAATGTTATTGTTGAAAAAGGTAGAGCTGTCTGTTGACGCAGCGGCGAAAAAACTTCTGAAAAAGAAGGGGATCACGACGGAATTTGGCGCAAGGGAGATTGACCGTGTGATTCAGGGAGAAGTGAAGCCGCTCCTGGTGGACGAGATCTTGTTTGGCAAGCTGAAAAAAGGCGGAAAATGTAAGCTATCTGTCGTTGATGATAGTTTCCGGCTGGAATATTCATAGAAGAAACGAAAAAAGAACACTAAGACAAAATCTGTGCAGAATCATGAACAGACATAATGACTGACAAATGGAGTATTTAATAAATATAGAAGAGAGGCGAAAATGGAACATGCCAGTATTTCGTATCAATGAGAAAGAAATTTCATTCCCCCATCCGACACTTGCAAGGGAAGATGGGTTGCTTGCGGTAGGAGGAGATCTGTGTGTTGAGCGCCTTCTGTTGGCATACTCCCACGGAATCTTTCCATGGTATAATCCTGGAGAGGAAATCTTGTGGTGGTGTCCGAAAGAACGTTTTGTCATTTTTCCAAATGAGATACATATTTCACGTTCTATGAAGAAATATATGAAAAAACATGTGCTTCGGGTAGTTTTGAACAGAGATTTTGCGGATACCATGCATCGCTGCCGGATCAAGAGAGAGTTTAACGAGGGGACATGGATATCTGACGAAATGGAGGAAGCATATCAT
>CAMWLV010000024.1 GCA_947175175.1 uncultured Lachnospiraceae bacterium | reverse complement strand
GGCATACTGCTGATTCAGCTTCCACCCAAGCGGTCTATCGTCTGTATCGGGCAGGTATTATTTCTGCATTTGACGAATATGGTACTTTTATGCCAAATGAATGTATTACTCGCGCTAATGCTGCTACTATTGTTAGTTATGTCATTGATTCTGCTTTGCGAATACATAAAACATTCGTTTCAAAACCGGTTACCTTGGTTCCTATGGATCAACTTATAAATCGAAAAAGTCTTCAAAAAAATGCAACTAATGCGCAATTAGCACAGGCATATGAAGAGGCAAGAAAAATCGTAGAGCCTCTTGCAAACTTGAGCAGGGAAGCACAACTCTGTGGAATAACGCTGGCATTACGGATAACCACAGAAGATAAAGTGACGTACTCAATGAAAGCGGCACATTATAATGATCCCTATGGCTTCTTTGTCCTCAATACGGCATCTTGTGCAGGCTGCGTCCGTGCAACCGGGCTATGTCTAAACATGCTGGGCATTCCCTACGAACATGTTAATGAAAATCAGAATTCTCATCAATGGTGTCGCGTTGAAGTGGATGGAACATATTGGATATGTGATGCGTATGGAATCTATTGTGGACCTGAATTGGAGCCATACGAGCATCCAAATTTTTAAAAATTGATGAGTGTAGCAAATCCAAAGACCTTGTGCAGACTTTAGATTTGCTACACTCCCTATTTTTACTCTGACACTCAAAAATTTTGCTTGTAACCAAATGCCTCTGATTATATAATGATAAAAAAGGAGTGATACCGTGGCTAGATGTTTGAATACGAAATCTGCATACAAGGATTTTTATATGTTGGTCCATGACCATTACTTTGTCGATAAATCCGGCATTATTGAATCCATCAGCGCCCGAATCAACACCAAGAACCGGTATGTCTGCATCACAAAACCCCGCCGCTTTGGGAAGACATCTGTGCTCAACATGCTCGGCGCCTACTATTGCAAGGCATATGATTCCAGCGCATTGTTTGATGACTTGAAAATCAGCAAAGCAAAAACCTACACGACACATCTGAACAAGTACAATGTCATCAATCTGTGCATGAACAACTTGTCGGATCAAGGAAATACTTATGATGATTATATCAATCTCACCAAGAATGCCATCCGACGCGATCTTATAAAGAGTTATCCTGAGCTGAAAGATGATGAATTTGACAGTATTTCCGAGATGCTGGCTGCTACCGATGACGAATTTATCTTTATCATCGATGAATGGGACTATATTTTCAGCCATGAGCTTTATCAGGAACATTATGGTAATTTTCTGGAGTTTTTGCGAAATCTGTTAAAAGACAAGTCGTATGTGGCTCTGGCATACATGACAGGAGTACTGCCGATCAAAAAATACAGCACTGGTTCTGCGCTGAATATGTTTGATGAATATACCATGCTTGGCGACCATTCTTTTGATGAATATTTCGGTTTTACAGAAAGTGAAGTGACTGCGCTCTGCCAAAAACAGGACATACTTTCCATAGATGCGATCCGCGACTGGTACAATGGATATCTGACTTCATCAGGCAAAAGGCTCTACAACCCACGCTCTGTTGTGCTGGCATTACTCAACGGATACTGTCAGAGCTATTGGACCAAAACTGGCAAAATAGACGAGGTTTTATTTTTCCTGAAATATAATATTGGCGAGGTACGTGATGATGTCGTAAAAATGGTCAATGATACGCCTGTCATGATCAGTATCGCCGAGGAATATTCTGCTGGTCAGGAAACCATCAGCAATAGAGAAGAAATTTATTCTGCCATGGTCATCTACGGTCTGTTATCGTACCATGAAGGAACTATAAAAATTCCAAATAAAGAGCTTATGCTGGAATTTCAAAAAGCTTTAAAAGATGACGATTTCGGCTATGTGGCAGAACTTGTACGCAATTCGGACGAAATACTGGGCGCCACTTGGGCTAAAAGGGGAGACGTCGTGGCATCCTATCTCCACAACATCCGCAACAGCGAGCTTCCCATATTGAAATACAGCGATGAAAACAGCCTCTCACGCATCGTAACACTCGCATATCTCTCTGCAAGAAATAAATACAGAATTGAGAGAGAAGAAAAAAGCGGAAAAGGCTTTGTCGACTTCATCTTTTATCCCCGGCAGAAAGGCCTGCCTGGTATTATTCTTGAATTAAAAGCGGACAAATCGCCCCAAGACGCGATCGCCCAGATCAAGCAGAAAGAATATAGTGAAAAGTTAAAAAGAGAAAATATTGACAACATACTCGCCGTAGGGCTAAACTATGACACTCACAAAAAAGAACACCAATGCGTGATCGAGGAACTTTCCTGACAGATGAGGCTATCGGAAAATCCCTCCTCTGCCGATCTGCTATTTGTCGGCGAGCGCAAGCCCTGCCTTTTTATTATAAGCGTGCTTTTCCGGATCCTCATAAGCATCCCAGAAGGACGCGCCGAGATTTAATTTCTCGTCCACAAAATCCATATTATTCATAGCCGTTGTTACGATCGAAACGGCCTTCTTAATGTGAAGCCCTTCAAAGAAATTGAGAACCTCCACTGGAAACCGCCCGCGGAGCACCACCGCATCGGGACATAGCTCCCCATAATCTATCATATCCCGTGGGTGCGGTTTTATCAAGACGCGATATCCCGCACAGTATTTCTCAATCACATCGAGGCAGACTTGTTTCCTCGCCTCCACATCAACTGGGTGCGGTTCCGTCAAAAAGCACGCAAACTCTTCTCCTTCATATGACGGCTCTAACTGCCTGATCAATTCGTCCGCATCTTCGATAAATGCCTGTATCATCAACTTTTTCTGTTCTGAAGTCAGCTCCCTCTCCAGCGGCTTTCTCGGCTCTTCGACAAAGCGCGGACAGTCCGTCGGCACCACACTCCTGTCGTTGATCTCCATATCGATGCAGTACTTTCCCCAACCGTTCATGATAAAGATCAGATTATGGCGCGAAAACCATGTCTTTAGCTTAAAATGTCCGTGATTTGCGACATACGCATCATCGAGATTCTTGAGGCAGTCAAGTCCGTCCTCCACCGCATGATAATAAAGGTGCTTATAATTCAGATAATAACCAATTGGGTCACTGTCACAGAACACATAGATATCCTCATACGCAGCAAAATCAATCACTTTCATGTACGGGATCTCACACCTTGCAAGCTTTTTGGTGAAAATCATGCGGTTTACCATATGTTTCAAGATATTGCTGTAATTTTTCCTATACTTTGCAAGCTCTGGGAAAAACTCCTCACGCTTCTCATCCAGCGTGATCACCTCATGAAAAAGCCCTGTCCTTGTCAGCCTGTCCCCCAGATGTTCAAAATTAGTTGAAATGGAACTCAGCGCAATGTCTGCTTTTTTATAGTCACTGGCAGATGTGTTCCTTG
The DNA here is from genome assembly GCA_947175175.1 of uncultured Lachnospiraceae bacterium. Taxonomy (GTDB): domain Bacteria; phylum Bacillota; class Clostridia; order Lachnospirales; family Lachnospiraceae; genus COE1. The sequence continues at coordinate 32,300 of CAMWLV010000024.1, read as the reverse complement.
CCAGCTTCATTTCTTTTAAGATTGCTACATAAACATGATAAAAAGTGTGGCAGACATAAATTCTGCTCTTTGTCTTTTTTGTATTCATTTTATACCCCTTGCATGCCCTGGCACGCATACCAATCAATAGTTTGTAAGTGACCTTCTTTAACACTTCACTCCGAAAATTGATCTCTCCGGCAATATGTCCTGATTTGTACATACAAAAGCCATATTATCTTCTTTCATTTTTTAGTATATGCCATATTCCAAATAATCACAATATGAATTTCGTACTATTTTTATATCTTATTATTGTGTTTATGCCCTGCTCACCTTATAATGAATGTAGGCGACTTAAATAGTATTTTATATAAAACGGAGAAAACACCATGTAATACCCCGAAATTGACGAGACAAAACTCCCAGAAGACGCACTCCAAAAGCAGCTGCGTGAGATTACCGGAAAGAAAAATCTCCTCATCACGGAATACAACGCATACTGGTCCTATACCAGCTTAGAAACCGTTGCCCGCAATGCTATTTTCCCCAAAAAAGTGGCATGACAGACGAACAGCTCACAGAACTGATTCGGAGAATTTGCGAACTGGATTTTGACGTACCCCATAATGCTCTGGAGGCTACAAACGACTATTTTCTGGAAGTATTAGAAGTCGAAAACGGATTAGACAATGTTTCCGCTTACATCTACTGCCCCGATGAAGTTGGTCTTGACCTGCACGCCAGTATCGATGAAATCACCGCAAAGATTCTCGCTGACAAAAAATAGACGGGGCTGTCTCCGTCTATTTTGCATTTCTGGTATACGCATACCCCTCCCGCGGCGCGATCAGCGGCGCCGGGCTCAGAGGTCCTTCCTTTTCCGGTTCCACTTTTCCGTTCAATAATCCCTCGCAGAACCGATACAGCCTATCTGCTGCCACTTTGGGATTCCATTCCCTGATCATCGTCTGATAGGCATTCGTTCCAAGTTTCTTTCTCAATGCCTCGTCCCTGCACAAGCAAAGAACCTGATCCCGAAATTCCTTATAATGCCCATTTTTGTATACTAATCCGTTATACCCATGCCTGACCAAGAACGGAACTGCACCGATTCCGCTCCCCGCCACGACTGCGCAGGCGCTGTTCATGGACTCGTTTAATACTGCCCCCCAGCCCTCCAGATGATTGCTGGTAAACAGGAAAACGTCAGACTCCTCCATAAATCTGCGTACATTCTGCGGCGGCTGGAAACCATGAAACGTGACTCTCTGTTCCAGATGCCAGTTTTTCACCTGCATCTTCAGCTGTTCCTCCAGCTCCCCGCCGCCCACCATATTCAGATGAAAGGATATCTGCTGTTGTTCGAGATATTTTGCAGCTTTGATGGCATACTCCGGATGTTTTAATTTCAGAAAACGCCCTGCCCACAAAATCCTGGTTTCAGACTTTCCATCCTGGTCAAAATGGAGTTTCCGGAAAAACAGATTATCAAGATTATAGGTATTCACCTTGGGAAAATATCCCCACATATATTTTTTGTCAGGATATGCGTGCACAATGTTAAAGTCAGACGCCACATACGCGCCATGGCACAACAGATATACTGGTGCATCCGCATACTGCGTGTGGTCTTCATACTTTTTCTTTCTGCCGCGCGGAGAAATTGATTTCCACTGCCCCTCCCGGTAAAGACGCTCACTGGCTCGGATCACGATCTTTCCCGCCCGCAGCCTCGGCTTGATATAGCTCTCGTCCTCAACCCCTCCAAACACAACAATATCACTGTCCAAAATCAGCCTTGCACACCGCTCTTCCTCCTCATAGTAAAGCTTTAAGTAGGGAATCGACGAAACCTCACTCCCCCACCCCATCTTAACCCTGTCTTCCTCCATTCTGGAAGTCTGTATAAAAGCAAAGTCCCTGCCGAGTTTTCGATACAGTTCATTGGACATCGGTATCTGATGATGATTGATGTAATTAGATACAATGGTTAATTTCATGATAAATATCCAAAAGCCTCCTATAATTTGTCTCTGGATCATGCGTTCTAAGTGCGTGCGCCCTCGCGTTGGAGGACAGTGACAGCGCAAGCTTGTCATCCTCAAAGATGCGCAGGATAGAATCTTTCAGTCGTTTTGGCTTATCCTTCGGATACAGGAATCCATCTTTTCCATCGCTGACCAGATTGTGCACACCGCCCACATTGGCTGCAACCACCGGAACACCCAGAAGCATCGCCTCACCGACAGAATTGGGCGAGTTTTCGATTGCAGAAGGGCATAAAAATACATGGGATTTTAAAAATCGTGCACACATCTTGTCCGCCTGCAGCTTTCCTACAAACCTGACATGATCCTGCATCCTGCTTTTCTTGATCTGGTTCAACAAAAACTTTCCATATCCCGACAGCTTGATTTTATCCTTGATGCTGTCATTTGCCGTGATGACATCTCCCGCCACATAGACCACTGTCTCCTCAAACTCCTCCACAAGCTCAGGGAGAATATCAATGACATAGTGTAACCCCTTGATCGGATAATTTCCCTGACTTAAGAAAAGGGAATACCGCTCAATCTGATCAATCTTCCATTCACCATCATAGAAATCCGTCCGCAGTGTCTCATTCATAAAATGATATTTCGCATCTGGCGCAAACATCTTTGTCATTTCCCTGTCAAAATCTGTCCTCCCGGTGACATGACCGGCCATCGAGAGCGCCTCTTTCTCATATGTACCGCGCTTCACGAACTTCGCCTGCTGGTCAAACAATCCGTCCTTTTTCAAAATATCACGAAATGTCTTTTTCTTCTGCACAGAATAGGGCAGATCTGCCATGTACACCTCTGCGATAGCGGTGCACAACCCCTGTATTCCGATCAAAGTCCGCGCAGGACGATGGAATGCCTTCACACAGGCAAGCGTATGTGGATATTCTGTGCCAAAAATGTGAATAATATCCGGTCCAAAATCCCTGATCACCGCGCCAAGGCTCTCCTCCATACCGGCATCATAATGCTCCGGATGAACCGTGTCCTCCCGAAAGATGTAGTAGTCGATTCCCTGCGCCTTATCTTTTACAAACAGCGCAGTATCACCCTTTACAAACGCACGGCTCTCTGATTCCGGAAAGCAGATCGCGAGTGTTATGTCATTTCTTTCCTGATTTGCCATCAGCTTGCTGGCAAGTCCGGAAAGCCACCCCTCCTTGATGATGATCTTCTGCCCCAGACTCTTTGCAATAAACGGGAGCATGATATTACACAACCACAAAACCCTCATATAAATACCTCCAATCAGCCACAAATTCGTGTCTCTATCAAATCACACTACACACTTCACTCGATTCTTTAACTTATATATGGCTGTCTTCATACCATTGTAAACCACAGATAAATGCTTGTTGTCTGCGATGGCACTGCGCAGCGGCGCTAGTGTCAGCAGCATCACAAGACGATATTTGTCCGCCTTTTTCCTTCCCATATAGTGCACCACGATCTCGCGGTGCTGATCTTGGGAACGCTTTCTATTCTCCTTTGTCTCCGAATATCCGCCACCTTCGTAGGACGCGACCACAACAGGCACATACGTGATCACTGCCTTCCGCTCATAATAGCACCACAGAAAATGCTCGTAGTCCGCCCTTACATTGTATGCTGCATGATATCCTCTCTCATCAAACAATGCACGCTGATAAAAACAGGTCTGATGACAAGGCACATTTCTATAACAGGCAAAATCATTTATTTCAGGCGATGCATAAATGATCGTATTCAGTGCCTTATGATACATGTTTCCATAAACGATATCTGCTTTTTTATCTTTTCTCCTAAGCTCATGTATTTCATATGTTATTTTATTCAGAACTTCCTCATCATAAAAGCTGTCCCCGCTATTCATGAACAAAAAGTAATCACCCTTTGCCAGCTTCACCGCCTGATTCATCGCATCATAAATACCGCTATCTTTTTGGGTATACACATGAACACGTTCATCCCGACACAGATTTATAAACCTCTCAACAGAACCATCCGATGAACCGCCATCCTTTATAACCACCTCGAAATTTCCATAATTCTGCTTCAGTATACTATTTAAGGTCTCATACAGCTTTTGTCCTGCATTTAAACAGACCACAATAACGCTGTACATGATATCCTGCTCCATCTGCCTGCATCACCTCCCTATTTTTACCCATGACAGTTTCGTATTATTTGTACGTATAACGCTCTGTCTCAAACAGCCAGCTTTGATATGGAAGAAGCTTTACCCCATCCTGATGCGCCTGTAGTAAAAAAAACATAAAGTACAAAATGCACACTGCAAAGATCACAACCGTAACTTTCCTGCGAATCCTTTGCTCCTTTATATTCTGCAGAATCAGCGGAATCATGAGCAGCTGGGATACCCCAAAGTAATAAGAAATACGTGTCACTACCGGCAAAAAAGAGAAAAATGTCCCCGTCACAAGCGCCAGCAGATTCAGCTGTCCATAAAACCGAAGCTCACGATACCAGCCCTGCTCCTTTAGCATCTCCCCAGCAGAAACGCCCCAATGGACATAAATGAACCATGCATACAACACAAGCACCGCCAAAGTGCGCAATGTACTCGACAGGCTGCCGCCGCCTTCGAGATAAATTGTATTCTTATAGGACGGATACAGCACCAGAGCAAGCTTTAAGACCAATCCCCTTCCCAGAAAACAGGCTGTACTCACCGCCAGCCCTGTCACAATCTGCCATCGTTTCCACCCAAAAGCGGCAATCCAGTACACAGGCAGCACCAGCAGGACAGATTTGTGAAACAATGCCGCTATACAGATCCAAAACACAAATTTCAAATAATCTTTTTCCAGTACATATTTCATGGAATAAAGTGCAATCGAGAGTGCCAGGTAATACCGAACCGTATTAAACGTCTGAAAATACAGCCCCAATGTCATAAACAGGAAAAAAGTCTGCGGGAAACTGACACTCTGTCTTGCAAATGCCTTTAAGAAAAACAGTATCGTGACAAAGGCAAACACTGCAAACAACAGCTCGTAATACTCGCCGCCCGCAATCCCATACAGCAGCCTCACCAGCCAGTTAAATCCCACCTCCGTCACAACATATCCACCTACATAAGCCTCATGGGCAGTCTGTGTATACTGTCTGTAGTCGTTGCCGATATCAAATCGAAGCGCCATCACCGCAAAAAGTATACAAAAAATTCCTGTGACCACCAGTCTGTTCTGAAAGCTTTTCCTTGTCCTCCGCCCATGATTCCATACCGACTCACCAGGCTGAAATGGCAAAACCTGCTCTGCCATCCCACAAGTTACCGCCGCGATCAACAGATAAAATAAAATAGAAATGCTCCTCGTCATAATCCCTCTACCGACTTGATTCCCTTTTTCATCAGTGCCAGCGCATTTTTCCTGGGAATCGTGACACACATAACTTTACCGTGTGCCATGATAAAACGCGCTGCCATCAGATAAGCCAGTCCGCCATACAGAAAGTGATACAACACACCCCTGTCAATAAAAAACTTGTCTGTATATCCCTGAAACCATGTGGACTCACGCTCCTGTTCCGCACCAATTTCCACTGGCACTGCGTAGATCACAAGACCGTATTTCAGACAATCCTTCAAAAACAGACTGTCCTCCCCGTTACTGTACTTCGCCCCGCCTCCAAATAAAAGGGAAAATGTAATATGTGCCGCATGCAGTTTTCCGCGCCGCACAGCAAAAGAGTATGTGGGATAACGCCCTGCATTCCATATATGGACTCTATGGTACTCTTTAGTATAGTACGTAGCCCGCGTCTCTCCCACACGCATATTAAACAGCAAAAAATCTGCCTCTGGATGCTCCTCAAAAGCATCCAGTACCCGTTTCTCATATCCTTTATCATAAATGATATCCTCGTCAGAGAACAGAACAATATCACCCTCTGCACGCATCAGTGCACTGTTCCTGCTCAACCCGACACCCTTCTCTTTGAACTCGTAACATTGTATCCGCCTGCCATTATGCGTATATTCCTTATGTCCAAAATGGTCTGTCTGGTTGACAATGATCGCATCGCTCTCCAGATGCATGCGCTCTGCCAACGTTGATACATCCTGATTCACGGCAGATACCAATACCTGCAATTTCATCCTTCCCGTCCTCCCTGCTTGCGCGCCGCCGATATGCCACGATAAATCCGCATCCACGTTCTATCTGCCCCCGTGAGCACTGCTGCAGCAACCCTGCCTCCATGCATCCGCACATAATCAATCTCATCTGCTATTCTTTCCCTGTACGGTTTTCCAAATGGAATTACCGCTACTACCACAGTATTATCCTGCCCAAAACGCTTGATATCCTTCTCTGCATCATAAACCTGAAAATACGAGGCATCAGACAATCCCCTGTCCAGAATCTCCTGCTGAAGCAGTGCGGCATCCTGCCCGTCAGACGCGTCCATCAGCAAAATCTGCGAATAATTTTCCGTCAGCCTTTTTAAACCTGCCTCCAGTTTCTTTGCCTGCCCCAGCTCCATGGTATTACCCCCATTATTACGGTGTCCTTCCCGAAATGTCATCCCATAGGCTGGAATCCCCAGACGCAACATGATATCACCTTTCGTATAAAACACAGAACCCAAGCAAAAACAAAAGGCAGTCACAAAGACGCCAATCCCTGCCGCAATGACAGCACCCAGAAATGCCGCCCGCCACACAAAATATGGTATCTCCTCCTGTACGATCCCCTGATCTTCAATCTTTTCGATGGAAGAAAACTCCTCCTTCGTCGCACCAAACTCATTCAAGGCTGTCCCAAGGGCATCTTTGATCTCCGCCACCTGTGCGGCATTCTGCCCTTTGACAGTGATCGTCAGATAGCGCACATCCGATAAAATATCCGCCCTTATCATCTCTTTAACCTGACTTCGCTCATAGCCGTTCCCCAGCAGTTCCATCGCTCTGCCAAGGATCCCGTCTGTTGTAAGAACATCATTCCATGTAAAATCATTGTACCAGTGTCTCGCATCGTCCTGTCCTTTGTCAAATGCGACATAGTACTCTGTCTCTGACACATAACAGCGATTCTGTATTTTTACCAGAACCACGAACAAATTAAGACCGCTGCCCAATACGGCACCGGCCACTGCCAAGATAAGCAGTTTCGGCAGTTTTATTATGAAAGTCGCAAGCATTGCCCTGCTGTCAACTCCCTGCTGCATCAATTCAATTTCCTCCATTACTCCTTCTCTTTCTTCATCGCAGTTGTCTGATTCTGCTCTACACCTTCCGTACTCTCCGCCTGAAACAGAATTTTGAGTGTCAGAAGCATCAGTTTCAGATCCAGCCATACACTGTAATTCTCAATATAAAATAAATCCAGCTTGAGCTTGTCATACGGTGTCGTATTATATTTCCCATACACCTGCGCATATCCTGCAAGCCCCGCTTTCACCTTCGTCCGAAACGTAAACTCCGGCATCTCCTCCTGATACTGCCGGATAATCTCAGGACGCTCCGGCCGTGGGCCGATAAAGGACATCTCTCCACTCAATATGTTGAAGAGCTGCGGCAGTTCATCTATCCTCACTTTTCTAATAAATCTGCCGACCGGAGTGATGCGGGTGTCATTCTTGGAGGCAAGCCTTGCAACGCCATCTTTCTCCGCATCCGTCCGCATGCTTCGGAATTTTAGAATCTGAAACTCCCTCATATCGCGCGTGCACCTGATCTGCTTATACAAAACAGGACCGCCATCATACAACTTGATCGCAATCGCCGTCACAAGCATAAAGGGTGACGCCAGAATCATCAGAACCAACGAACAGACAATATCAATCAGCCGCTTCACAACACGCTGTTCGATTGTCATCGCATATTCCCTGGTGAGCAGGATCGGCGTATCAAACAGATGAAGCTGGTCAGAACCTTTTATCATAATATCTGGAATCTTGGGCATCATATATACCCGAATACTTCTGCTGTAACAAAATTTCAAGAGCTTATTGCGAAGCGCTGTATCCATATCCCACAGCACAACACCATCATAACAGCTCACGATCTCGCGCTCCAGATCCTCCAGTCCGTCACTCTCCGCCGCACATTTTATGATATTGTACTTATCCTTGCGCGTCTCAAACTTCTTTAAGATATCCTCTGTCGGCCGCTCACCGCTGATAAACAACAGATTCTTCGGCGGGAAGAAGCGCTGATAAAGCTTGTGGCTCACAAATGTCCACGACGCCGACACAACAATCTGCCCCAGCATCATCAAAAGGAGCGGATAAGGCGTGACAAGTCCCAGTGACAACAGTGATATCTGAAAATAAGAGACAATATTTGCACACAATAACGAAATTACCTGAGAGAAAAATACATCCATTGGCTTTAAGTACCCCACCTTAAGCCCGCCATAAGTCCCTGTAAAAAATAACAGCAATATAAAATAAACGGCTGCCAGAAGCCAGAAGCCCTTTCTGTGAAAGCTTCTCCACATGCCGCTCTGCATAATGTCATTATACACCTTATACCAGACATAGATATACAAAACTGTCTGGAATACAAGCCCGATCAATGACATCTGTAATATAATTGTCCTCTTCGCTGCCTCTATCCGCCCCACTGTCCAGCCTCCAACCTAAATCCGCCGCAAAACTGCCCTGAATGCCCAAAAGCACATATAGTATGCACTTCTTATGACAGACAGCTGTTCCTGCCTGCGGTACAAATTCCATATTCTCCTGACTGCAGTCAGTTTGTTTGACGACAATGTATCTGCACTTCTTCTATATTTAACCAGATTTTCGTCAATACCATATCCTACCCCATGCCTTTTGAGTATCCGCCACCATGTGGCTGTATCTTCGCTGGCAATACATGGCATATAGATATCCTCATCTGGTATTTTATTCCTGTCTATCATCACTGTCGATGTAAAAATGGTCGTGTTTTTTAATGCCTGCTGATACGTAATGTGTCCTGGTACATGCACCACTTTCCCAAGACCTGCACCCGACACATCCGCAAACTCATACCCCATAAACACAAATCCCGCATCCGCGTTTTTGATCGATTCCAACTCAATCTTAAGCTTATCCGGCAGCCAGATGTCATCTGCATCCAGAAAACAGAGATACTGTCCGCAGGCCTCTTCAACACCTCGGTTTCTCGCTTTTGCAGCGCCGGCATTTTCGTCCAGTACAATCAGCTTGATCCGCTTATCCTCTCCACTTTTCCGATTAATGATCTCCCTGCTCTTATCCGTCGAACAGTCGTCCACAAGCAAAAGCTCCCATTCAGTATAAGTCTGCTTCTGTACATAGCTGATCGTCTCAGCGATAAACCGCTCCGCATTATACACCGGAACAACGATGCTTACAAGTCCAGTCCTTCTCTCCATCATACCACAATTAAAACTCCTCTTTAATAAGGTATTTCGGTCTGTCCTTTACTTCCATATACATCTTACTCATATACTGTCCCATAATACCAAGGCATAGCAGCTGCACTCCGCCAATCAGGGAAATAATACACATCATAGATGGCCAGCCTGCCACTGGGTCCCCATAGATCAAAGCCCTGACGAAGATAAATATCATAAACACAAAAGCAATAACGCAGAACAGAATGCCAAACACCGACGCAACAGACAAGGGCGCTGTCGAGAATGCCATAATCCCGTCCAGAGAATACAGAAACAGCTTCCAAAACGACCATTTTGTCTCTCCCGCAATTCTTTTTACATTTTCATATTCAATCCATTTGGTCCTGTATCCAACCCATCCAAAAATTCCCTTGGAAAAGCGGTTATACTCTTTCATAGCCAGAATTGCATCTGTCACCTGTCTTGTCATCAATCGGTAATCCCTTGCACCGTCCACAATCTCTGTCTTTGAAATCTTGCGCATCAGACCATAAAACCGTCTGGCAAAAAAAGAACGAATAGGCGGCTCCCCTTTTCTGTCCACACGTCTTGTCGCTACCGAATCGTACCCTTCTTCAATGTAGCCATACATCTCCGGCAAGATCGCCGGCGGATCCTGCAGGTCCGCATCCATAAGCACTGTAAAGTCCCCGACTGCTTTCTCAAGGCCTGCAATAATGGCAGCTTCCTTTCCGAAATTGCGTGAAAACGATACAAGATGCACACGCTCATCGCTCTCACGAAGCGCCTTTACAGCTTCCACCGTACCATCCTTTGAGCCGTCATCCACAAATATAAACTCTAACTCCACATTCTTCTCTCGAAAAAACGTTTCCTGCTTTACTGTCTCTGCATAGAAATGCGGAACACTCTCCTCCTCATTATAGCAGGGCACAATAATGCTCAAAATCTTAGAATCTGCCTTCAACTACATTCTCCTCCCATTAAATCCTAGGGTGTGTTTCTGAAAAATCCAACGAACATTTCTATAACCTTCGTATTGGTAGGTCTTATCGTCCCGTCGCCGTAGATTTCTTTAAAAAAAGTCTTCAATGACTCTGGATCTCCCTTGTTCCACGCAGTCTCGATCGCGTTTCGTATTGCACGTTCCACTTGTTTATCTGTAGTATTAAAACGCTTCGCCACTTCAGGATACAAGCGTTTCGTGACTGAGCTTAGGACTTCAGGCTCCTGATAGGCTATCCATACTGCCTCCCGCAGATAACGATATCCCTTCTGCCTTGCCCGGAATCCACATTTAACCATATGGTATGTAGTTCGTCTATAGATATTTACTCTCGAACGCTCATCCTCCATATTTACTTTCATCACACCCTAATTTAATTGTTACTGTTCACTCCGTTCCAGTAACGAGTAAAAATCCATGCAAAATTTGCTTCGCAAATGGATTTTTACCTGCTGACTGTACGTTTTCTTACGGACTTAGCAGTAAATGCTAAGTCCTGATATGAACAGTAACATTTAATTTACCCCTGTAGCACTCCTCAGTCATTTCGCTATAGTCTGGCGTCTTTCACATTCTCCTTAAACCAGTCGTAGGCAAGCTGCACACCCTCCTCAAGTTCTACCTTGTGCGTCCATCCAAGGTTATGAAGCTTTGTCACATCTGTCAGTTTTCGCGGTGTACCATCCGGCATATCCTGGTTCCATACAATCTCCCCCTGATATCCCACCACACGCTGAACTGTCTCTGCCAGCTCCTTAATTGTCACTTCCCTGCCAGTGCCGATATTTACATGCTGCTCTCCATCATAATGTTCCAGCAGGAACACGCAGGCATCCGCCATGTCATCCACATATAAAAACTCGCGCAGCGGTGTTCCCGTTCCCCACAACTCTACGCTCGGTGCATTGTTTATCTTCGCATCATGAAATTTCCGAATCATCGCCGGCATAACATGGGATCCCGACAAATCATAATTGTCATACGGTCCATAGAGATTTGTCGGCATACAGCTGATAAAATCATCACCGTACTGTCTCTTGTAGAATTTGCACATCTCCAGACCAGAGATCTTTGCGATTGCATATGCCTCGTTTGTCTCCTCCAAAGGTCCCGTAAGCAGTGCATCCTCTGGAATCGGCTGGGGCGCCATCCTTGGATAGATACAAGTGCTTCCAAGGAATAAAAGCTTCTTAACCTGATAGTCGTGACAACACTTGATCACATTGCACTGAATCTGCATATTCTCGTAGGCAAACTCTGCCGGTGTCGTGTTGTTGGCATTGATTCCACCAACCTTTGCCGCTGCAAGCACAACCACATCCGGCCGCTCCGTCTCAAAAAACGCTTTCACTGCCTGCTGGTTTGTTAGGTCAAGCTCTCTGTGCGTCCTGCCGATCACATTCGTATATCCCTTTGCTTCAAGGTTTCTCACAATAGCAGAACCCACAAGTCCTCTGTGCCCTGCTATATATATCTTGTCCGACTTATTCATTGCTTCCTCCGTCCTTGCTGTTTTTATATTGTACACAGGACATTCCCGTGACCGCTCTCATGTCTGCGTCCATCATCATAGACACAAGCCCTCTGAAATCAACCTTTCGTTTCCAGCCAAGCTCCTTCTCCGCCTTAGCAGGATTTCCCCAGAGAAATTCCACTTCTGCCGGACGGTAAAACTCAGGATTGACATCGACAAGCAGCTTCCCTGTCCCAGCGTCATATCCTTTCTCGCCAACACCCTCGCCTTCCCAGCGAATGGCAATGCCGAGCTCTCCAAATGCCGCCTCAACAAACTGGCGTACTGTATGTGTTTCATTGGTGGCAAGCACATAGTCACCAGAAACATTCTGCTGAAGCATCAGCCACATTCCTTCCACATAGTCGCCCGCAAATCCCCAGTCTCTCTTGGCATTCATATTTCCCAAGGAAAGCTTGTCCTGTTTTCCTGCGATGATATTTGCAATGGCGAGCGTAATCTTTCTGGTCACAAAATTCTCACCGCGCCGCGGCGATTCATGGTTAAACAATATTCCGTTGCACGCAAACATATTGTAAGACTCTCTGTAATTGACCGTAATCCAATATGAATACAGCTTTGCTACACCATAAGGACTCTTGGGATAAAACGGCGTCGTCTCACTCTGCGGCGCTGTCTCTGGAAGCCCTCCAAAAAGCTCTGACGTAGATGCCTGGTAGTATCTGCAGTTACCGCCATTTACCCGGATCGCCTCCAACAGCTTCAATGTGCTGACACCCGTCGCATCCGCAGTGTACTCTGGAACCTCAAACGACACCCCCACATGAGACTGTGCAGCAAGATTATACACTTCGGTCGGTCTGATCTCTCCGATAATCCGCATCAGATTGGAAGAGTCTGTCGTATCTGCAAAATGCAGAAAAAACTTTACCTTGTAGTACTCTGATTTGATCAGATGATCGATGCGCATCGTGTTTGATATACTGTGCCTTCTGATCAGACCATGCACCTCATATCCCCTCGCAAGCAGAAACTCTGCCAGATAAGACCCATCCTGCCCCGTGATTCCAGTGATCAATGCTATATTATTCATATCTTACTTGATTCCTTTCTTATACTTAACCACAATATTCCATTTTTCTTTTAGTATACATATAGTTTGTCAGAAAGACAAGTCCTTTATATATTCTGCAATTGCCTTTTCCCAATCCACGAACATATAATCCGTCGTGAGTTTCAACATATAGTTTTCCAATACAGAGTATGCTGGTCTGGGCGCAACGACCCCTGCCACATTTTTGTCATACTGCTCTGTCGTGACTGTCTCAACCACTGTAGACTTTCCCGCAAGCCGGTAAATCTCCCTTGTGAAATCAGCCCAGTTCGTTATGCCCTCACAGGTGCCATGAAACAGACCAAAGTTGTCTGTCGGAAGCAGATATGCAATCGCCTTCGCAAGTTCATCAGCACTTGTCGGCGATCCAAACTGATCCCCAACCACTGTCACTTTATCATGATTCTCTGACAATCCCAGCATCGTTTTGACAAAATTTTTCCCGTCGCCATACAGCCATGCAGTGCGGATAATAAAGTATTCCCTTGCAAACTCTTTCACAAAATTTTCACCGGCAAGCTTTGTCTTTCCATACACAGCCTTTGGATCTGGTGCATCAAACTCTGTATAAGGCGCACTGGCATGTCCATCAAACACATAATCCGTAGAAATATGCATCAGCTTTGCATGATATCTTGTGGCTGCAATACTGAGATTCCGCGGTCCGATCGCATTGATTCGGTATGCGTTGTCCACATCAGTCTCACAGCCATTTACATTGGTATGCGCTGCGCAGTTAATGATGGCATATGGTTTCACATCAGATACAAACCGATCTACTGCGTCAACTTTCGTAATGTCAAGTTCTCTTACATCTGTATTCACGCACTCATACTCTGTACTGTTCTGATAAATTTTATTGATCGCACGTCCAAGCTGTCCGTTACAGCCTGTGACAATTATTTTTTTCGCCATGATCATTCCTACCTGTTTCCTTTCCTCATATTGTTATCTTTTCTCATAAAACCAACCTCTATTCATAACAGTTCAGCCTTCGGCTTCCTGTTACAAGCATCAAGCCATGCAAAAACCGCTTCGCGGTTGGCTTGATGCATCCTCGACCTCCATGCTTTCTTACGGACTTTGCAGCACAGTGCAAAGTCCTAGACCAAACTGTATCCTCTATTCATCGCACAATACCTGCTTTACATGAAATTAGTCCGAAGCTGCTTCGGACTAATTTCATGTAAAAGAACTATCTGTTCCTTACTCCCCTAAGCCGTCCTCTATGACTCTTATCATAGTTGACAAAGCCTCTTCTTCATCTGAACCTTCACAAAAGACCTCAATCTCGTCGCCACATTTAATGCATGCGCCAAGTACACTGAGCACACTCTTAGCATTTGCCGTATTTCCGCGAAATGTAAAGGTTATCAGCGAGTTAAACTCCATCGCTTCCTTACATAAAATTCCTGCCGGACGCAAATGCAGCCCTGTTGGGTTTTTGATAACTACTTTCTGACTAACCATTCCTCACACCTCCGAATCGTATATTTATATATTTATAATTTACGCGTGCATCAAAGCATCACATTCTGTATCAGTTCTGCAAGTTCCCGCGCCTCTTTCTCGATCAGCTGCTGGTCTTTGCCCTCAATCATTACCCGCACCAAAGGCTCTGTTCCTGAAGGCCTGATCAATACCCTGCCCTCATCTGCAAACTTTGCACTCACACGTTCGATCGCTGATGCGATCTCCGCATACTCCATATAACTGTTCTTCTTGTGATTGGGCACTTTCGCTCCGACCAGTGCCTGCGGGAGTACTGTCATGATCGTCGCAAGCTCCGAGAGCGTTTTCTTTGTCTCAACCATTACCTGCAGCAAATGCAGTGCGCTGAGAAGACCGTCTCCTGTTGTGTTTTCATCGAGGAAAATAATATGTCCTGACTGCTCTCCGCCAAGGTTTGCCCCAAGCTCAAGCATTCGCTCAAGCACATACCGGTCTCCAACCTTCGTCTGCTCAATGTTGATACCATGTTCCTTTCCCATCAGGAAAAATCCAAGGTTGCTCATCACCGTAGCGACAATTGTATTATCCTTCAACGTACCCTTTGACTTCATGTGATTGCCAATAATGGCCATGATCACATCACCGTCAATCTGCTTCCCGTTTTCATCCACTGCGAGAAGCCTGTCGGCATCACCGTCAAACGCAAGTCCTACGTCCGCCTTCTCATACACAACGCGCGCCTGAAGCTCTCCCATGTGTGTAGAGCCACAGTTTGCATTGATATTTGTCCCGTCAGGATTATTGTGTATCGCCACGATATTGGCACCTAGTTCCTTTAACGTCTCCACAGATGTATAGAAGGAAGCCCCCTCCGCACAATCAACCACAATCTTCATGCCACTCAGATCAACTGGAACAGCGCGGACCGAATGATTGATATACTCCTCTCTCGCGTCAGTGCGGTACTTGATCTTACCCACGCTCGGTCCTGTCGGAAACTGAACATCTTTCATACCACTGCGAATCAGCTCTTCAATCTCATCTTCCAGCGAATCTGGCAGTTTAAAACCATTTCCGTCGAAAAACTTAATCCCGTTGAATTCAACTGGGTTGTGCGAAGCTGATATCACAACGCCGGCATCGACTCTGTATTTTTTGGTCAGATAAGCGATTGCCGGTGTAGGAATCACTCCCACGTACACCACGTTTGCCCCGACAGAACATGCCCCTGCCATCAGGGCATTTGCCAGCATGTCACCCGAAATACGCGTGTCGCATCCAACCATGATTGTCGGCTTATGTGCATTTTCCTTTGATAAAACATAGGCACCTGCCTGCCCTAACTGCATTGCAAGAAGCGGTGTTAATTCATCATTTGCTACCCCCCGCACTCCATCTGTACCAAATAGTCTAGCCATCTTTTCCAATCCTCCAAAACCAATTTTTCGTAACGATTCAATACCTTCATCGTTCCATTTATTCATTATTATTGCCAGTATTATCCGTTTCTTCTATTGTTTCCAGCATCACTGTCATCAGATATGGATGATCCAGCATCACGTTATCAGGAAGGTTAATAAACGAAATCTCTCCCTGATAGATACCCGCAGCCCATTCGGTGATACCCAGCTTCTCAAGGAGTACATTCATGTCTACTACACCCATCACGCTCTCTGCGTCCACACTATCCACTGCTGTCTTTGTTCCCGATATGCGAATCGTATAATATTCCTGGCTATTCACTTCCCTCAGTGTCAGCTTCAGATCCTCTGGTCCATACCCTGCCGCAAAATTCCTTGCTGGTATCTCTAGTTCCTTTGTCACAAGCTGATCAATTCCAACTGTAACATTCACATTGCCGCCAAAGCTGCTGTCTGCAAACTGCACATTTGATGGGAGATACTTTTTGATGTTGACTATTGTAGTCAGATTTTCAGTTCTTCCATCCACGCTGAGCGCCGGATCAGCTACTACAATCTTAGATACACTATCCAGCACACTGCTCCTGCCAGCGATCGTCACCGTTTCAGGCATGCTGACTGGCTCGCCATTTATCACATATCCGGCCGCCGGTTCGTCTGGAACAACAAAGTTCAACGGAACAATCTTTGTCGCAAGAATCGTCACCGTCACATTGACTGTTGATATATTCATCTTGATGGAACTATTCTTAATCTCATTGTTCGCCGCATCGTAAAGTTTCAGTTCAACACTCGTGTCGATATCAGAAGAATATCCGTCAATATTGGCAACAGCATCAATATGGTCAATCTGTTCAATCAACGACTCTGGTCCAGAAAGTCTGACAACATTCTGACTTGGCTTGATACCACCAACCACATAACCATCCGCCGGCTCCCCAGATGTAGACACATTGATCGGTTTCTGGTCGCGCACCATATTTTCAATAGACAGCTTCACACTGTCAATGTTTGTCTTGAAATCAAGCTCGGAATTGCTGCGCGCACTTGACACTTTGATCCCCACAGTATTCATAAAGGTAAGCTCTGACATGTCCGCAACTGCTTTGATGTCCTCCTTTGAAATATACGAAAGCACTGTTCTTTTTCCCTTCACAGTGACATTAACGGTATCTGTCCCGTCAAGCACTTCGTATACTTTGCCCTCATTCGTCACCAGATCCGCGTTTATGATCTCGACTGGGACATTGTAATAAGTATCTGTCTCTATCGGATCATTGATGTTATCTACCACAACCCACAGACCGCAGGACACGATCACCGCCAGAATCTTCAGGCCAAAATTGTTTGTGACCAGCCTAACCGCTTTTTTCAATATACTATTTTTCATCTTTAGCCCTACCTTTCCAGAGCCTGCGCTTCTTATTCTCCTCCACTTCCTTATTCTGTATCATGCTGATCTTTTCCTTCAGTTCGTTTGCGTCAAGATTGCGGTATAATCTCCCCTCATAAGTGACACTGACATGACCTGTCTCCTCTGATACAATGATCGTGAGTGCGTCTGTCACCTCTGATATCCCAACGCCTGCGCGATGCCGCGTTCCTAACTCCTTGCTGATCTGCATATTATCCGACAGCGGCAGATAGCAGGTCGCCGATACCACCCTGTTTCCGCGTATGATCACAGCACCGTCATGGAGCGGCGTATTATGTTCAAAGATATTGATGAGCAGCTGACTGGAGATCAATCCATCCACCTCAATACCTGTTCTCTCATATTCTGTGAGCAGTACATTCTGCTCGATCACCATAAGTGCCCCCGTCTTCACCTTGCCCATCTCAAAACTTGCCTTCACCAGATCATTCACAGTCTTGTCAGAAAAGCGTTCATCTGTCGGCTTTTCAAAAGTGATCAGATTCGTGACAAAGCTCTTGCGCCCAAGCTCCTCGAGCGCATGACGAAGCTCTGGCTGCAGGATAACGATCACCGCTGTGACCGCCAGACTCAGCACATGTTCCACAATCCATATAATCGTGTGCATCTTGAAGATAAGCGCCAGTAAAATAAACGCTATGATAATGATGATTCCCTTCATAAGAAGCCACACTTTGGTATGCTTTACCCATGCCATGATCTGATACAATAAAAAGGATATAATGATAACCTCCACTATATCCTGCCACCTGATGTTAAAACTGCGCAATGACAAAATTTCTAAATATGAACTAAGCTGTTCAAGAATCATATCCATTTTGATCCATCCCTCTTATCTATCCCTCTTCTGCTCTCTGACTGCTTTTTCAGGTACTCTGATCGTCTTTACCCGTTTTTGCGGCGCCGCTACCGTATTCTTGGGAACAGCCTTCACATAATAATAATATTCATCATCTTCAAACTGCACATACTCTGTCCGCGAGTAATCCACATTGAAAACAAAAAATTCCAGTGCCTTTGCCAGCCCCACTGATACCACACTCCCGACGATCAGACCGACAATCGAGAGATTGGTATTGTACATCAAATCTCCAAACAGCATGACCAGCACATCCAGAAGTGCTCCTGTGACCATAGCAATTGTCCATGCATAATCAACACTGAGTCTTCTAATGAAGTACACAACGATCACTGTCGCCACAAAAGCTGCAAGTGTCACATACATAGCTTTATTTCCAAGTAGTCCGTCAATAACATACCGAAATTTCTCCAGGGCTCCATCCTCTTCAAACGTGTTGAGCACCGATGCGTTGCCCGTCATATAACTCACAGTATAATATATGACCGCACCACTTGCCACTGACACTGCAGACGCCGGTGTTCCCACAAGTCCCATTGCAATCGGCATCACATAAGGTATCTTTAATATAAAACAAAGCGGTGTAAACAATACTGCGATCGTATCCTTTGATGAAAATCGAAAATAAAGGATAAACAGCAGCAAAAACACAACCAGTGCCACAAGCGCACATTCCATCGAAAATTTGTACAGATGCCCAAGTGACACGATTGCTGCTACAAACACAATAAAATTCATCGGCAAAAATGAACACATGAGGGCAAGCACGAATACCACCGAGAATTTTTTCAGCTCACTCATGTAGCCAATACTGTTGTTTATCATGACTAACGTCACTAATGCCAACAGAAACTTAAAAACCGGTGTAAGGTATAGCTCATATTTGCTGTAAAACTTTTTTAACTGTTCCCTAAAAACCAAAAGGTTTGTCATAATTTTTTCGTCTCCCTGTCATACATATAAGCAAGTTTCTTGAGATTATTGTAATAGATCTTAAGGCTCTTTCTTGCCTTCATATACCGATAAGTATAAACCCCATATGCAATCAAGGCATATACTGCCGTAAAGATCAGATAATAAATAATCACTGACTTTGCAAAACCAAGCAGGTCCATCTTGTAGATGTTTGCCATAAAATCCTCAAAATCATAAAGAATGAACATTGCAAATAAAATAACATACGCAATCGTTGCGCCGATGATGGATTTTATGACCTGCAGACCAATATAGTCGCCTCGAAAATAATTTCCGATAGCAACATTTTTTCTTCCTTCATCAGCCTCATAACATGCCATTTTGGTCATCAATTTTATTCTCTCTTCATTCAACATAACTCTTTTCCTTAAACAATCCTGTTTATGCTATAACCGCCATAAGACTACTGTCTGTCAAGGAAGCGCATCTTATTTCCTGTTGACTGCGGTTTTTTCGGCTCTGCCAGAACTGCCTTTGGCTTTTCCATCACACTGGACAGATTATTGGTCATTTCGCGTTTACACTTCTCACAATACTTTCCTGAACGAATCATCGCACCACAATTCTCACAGGGAATCTTCACTGGAGAATCCGCCGTGAACTCAAGGCGCTCCTCACGAATCCACTGCTGGATCTGTGCCGGTTCAACCTCGCACTCCTCCGCGACCTCCTTGATATCTGCCATACGGTTCTCACGGATATACTTCTTTACTTCCTGAAACTTTTCCTCAAGCTTATCCTTGCACGCCGGACAGATCGGCATCCCTGCTATGTGATTAAAAAGCTTTCCACATTTTCTACAATTCCTTACATTCATTCAAAATCCCTCCATTGATAATTTTATTCCTACATCCCTTCTCCGATGCAGAGTGCTATGAAATAAACTGCCTTCACGCCATGCCGCTTCAACTCTATGGCAATGGCGTCTAATGTACTTCCTGTCGTATAAATATCATCGACAAGAATAACTTTATTTAATTTTACAACATTTGTGCTAATATTGAAAGCCTTTTTCAAATTATTTTGTCTTTCTTGTATGGTAAGTTCTTTTTGCGGTGCAGTTCTCTTAGTTCTCTGCACTAATTTTACATACATTGCTATTCCTGTAAGTCTTGACAATTCCGACGCGACAAGTTCTGCCTGGTTATAACCCCTGCTCCTTTTCCTCGATGCATGCACTGGAACTGGGATTATAGCATCCGCCCCCATCAAGCGAATCTCATCGATGAGCTTCTCACAGATATCCCCCGCATAGAACTTCGCATACTCACATCTTTTTCCATATTTAAAACGGTAAATGCTCCTTTTCATACTCTGGTAGTCATAAAGAGCATAACCATAGTCGAACGCGTGCTTGCGCTGCATGCAGTCATGACAGAATTCCTCTGCCTCCCCCATAAGCTGCTTTCCGCACCGCCTGCACCGCGGTTCCCTGATATACTGTGGTTTTGTCCTGCACTGACCACAGATCAGACCGTCTCCAATCGGAACAATCTCATCACACACAGGGCACCGACGTGGAAATACCATATTGAGCAGCGCATCCTTTATCCTAGATTCTGATTTGTAATCTCGCATATTCTTTCCTTTAAGCCTGTATACCGCTTCTGTTCACTCTCGTTTGCAATCATCTGGTTGACGGTCTCCCTGCTTCCCAATATTGTCACACAGTTTTTCGCCCGTGTAACACCCGTGTAGAGCAAATTCCTGTTAAACAGCATCCTTGGACCTGTAAGCAGCGGCATGATCACCGCGGGGTACTCACTGCCCTGCGATTTGTGTATAGTAAGTGCATAGGCAAGCTCTATCTCGTCAAGTCCGGTAATAGGATACGTCACTCTCCGCATATCGTCATACTCCACTACAACAGTCTTCGCAGTCTCATTGATTTCCTTGATGACACCCACATCTCCGTTAAAAACCCCCTGCCCACTGTCGATAGCGATGCCGTACTTGCTGACAATCTCCCATTCCAGCTGATAATTATTCTTGATCTGCATCACCTTGTCCCCTAAGCGGAACACTCCGTCACCATGCGCCAGTTCCAGTTTTTCAGGCGATGGCGGATTGAGGTACTGCTGCAAAATACCATTCAATGTCTCCACGCCAAGCGCCCCCTTACGCATCGGTGTGAGCACTTGAATATCATAGGTTCCGGATTTGACATATCGAGGAAGCTTTTCCGTAATCAGCAGTATTATGTGCTTATAGATCACATTTACATTATCCCGTTCCAGAAAGAAGAAATCCTTGCTCTTGTTGTCCAGCTTAATTGGCTTACCTTCATTAATACAGTGTGCATTGACTACAATATCACTCTCACCTGCCTGCCGGAAGATTTTCGACAAGACAACGGTGGCGATGCATCCGCTTTCCATCAAATCTTTCAAAACCTGCCCTGGCCCTACAGACGGAAGTTGGTTTCTGTCGCCGACCATCACAAGTCTTGTTCCCGGCGCGATCGCCTTCAGAAGCGACTGAAACAGATGGATATCCACCATCGACATCTCATCAATAATGACGACATCCGCCTCCAGCGGATTGAGTTCATTCTTCTCAAAATGCACCGTCGACGACTGCCTGTCGTCTGACATATTGCCGTTAAGCTCCAGAAGCCGATGAATCGTTTTTGCCTCAAATCCGGTTGCCTCTGTCATGCGCTTAGCTGCCCTTCCGGTAGGCGCTGCCAGAAAAATATCCATACCCTCCTGTTCAAAATAGCGGATAATCATATTGATCGTTGTCGTTTTGCCCGTTCCGGGACCCCCGGAAAGGATAAAAATACCATTTTGCACCGCTTCGGTTACAGCTTTTCGCTGAAGTGCATCCAGCTCCATATGGCTGATTTCCTCCAGCTTCTTTATCTTTTTTTCCAGCCGTTCCAACTCCACCTTGGTAAAGCGCTCTGCCCCGTCAAATGCCTGCTGAAGCTCATAGAGCATTCTGGCACAGTTCAGCTCCGCATAGTAAAAGCTCATGCCATAGATACATATCATTTTCTGATCGTTTTCCAGTTCCTTTTCCTTGATCACAAGCTTTTTATCGATCGCTAGATTCGTAATCTGCGGCTCAATCTGCTCTGGTGTCAATCCCAGCATCTCTGCCGCCTTTTCCAGCAAAAGTTCCTCTGGCAGAAAGACATGTCCCTCTGCCCCCGCCTGCAGCAACGTGTACAATATCCCGCTCCTGATCCTGTAGTCTGAGTCCGTGTGAATTCCTATGCGCGACGCGATCTCATCCGCAATGCGAAAGCCAATACCAGACACATCCTCCGCCAGCTTATATGGATTTTCCTGCATGATCTTGTACAGTCCCATGCCATACTGCTTGTAGATCTTGATCGCCAGAGTGTTGGAAATACCATATTTCTGCAGGAAGAGCATTGCATCCCTTGCATCCTTTTTCTCCTCAACCTGCTCCGCAATCTCCCTCGCCTTCCGCTCGCTGATCCCTTTAATCTCGGCGAGCCGGTGTGGCTCTTCCTCAATAATCCGAAAGGTATCGTCCCCAAAATGCCGCACAATGCGGGCGGCAAGCGCTGCGCCGACTCCCTTTATCGCACCAGAGCCAAGATATCGTTCCACAGCAACCCTATCCTCGGGAGCAATCACCTCAAAACGCTCTACTTTGAACTGTTTCCCATAAACTGCGTGATCTACATAAGTTCCTTCCGCCTCAATGCTTTCCCCCTCATCAAGATTGGTAAAGGTTCCAGTGCAAGTGATCTCCATCTCATCCACCTTGAGATTGATCACTCCATAACCGTTCTCCGCATTTTTAAAAATAATATGCTCGACAAAACCCTTCAGTTTTTCCAAGACACCTGTTCCTCCATAATGTAAAAACCGACCTGTTCTTTCAAACAAGGTCGGCTGTTTTCAATCCTCTGAAAGTTCCTCTGGCTGCACTACTCCAATGCCATAATTGCGCTTCATCTGCTCATACAGAATATTTGCCAGTCCCAGTCCGTCGCCATCTGTCACATTGTCGCACAGCTCCTGTACTGCAAAATCCTTAAAATAATCTACCATTTTTGTCGCATAGCCATCTTCTTTGTCATCTGAGAAAACCTTTGTCGTCTCCATCATTGCATTAAAGACCTGCTCCACAAAATAGGACTCAAACTCTTTGCACGCCTCTTTGAGCTTTTCCTCATCTGTCACTGCACTGCCGTTTGTCAGTTTACTCTGCAGTGACTCCGCCTTACTGTTCGAAGCCTGGCTTGTCATATAGTCCGCATACGCAGAACCTATTCCACCGATATCCATACCGCACTACCCCCTATTAGCGTTTTAACTGGTTTGCCTGCTGAAGCATCTCATCCGAAGTAGTGATAACCTTGGAATTCATTTCATAAGCTCTCTGTGCCACGATCAGATTTACCATCTCATCAGCAATCTGTACATTAGAACCCTCCAAGTATCCCTGGATCATTTTCGTCTTGGGCAGATTATCATTTTCAGCCTCATTCATTGCCTCACCACTTGCTGCCGTCTCTGAGAACAAGCTGTCGCCTTCCTTGTACAAGCCTGCGGGATTGTTAAACTGCCAGAGACCAATCTGAATCTCCAGACTCCGCGGCACGCCGGCTTCATCAGGATAATACAGCATCCCATCATTGCGGCCGACCGTGATCTTGCTGGTGACAATATCGTCATCCTCAAGAATGATCGGTTCACCCTCAGAATCCAACACAGGAAGTCCGTCGGATGTTTCCAGTGTAATCCCTTCTGGTCCGACAGCAAACACAAAATTACCATTCCGTGTGTAATATGTATTTCCGTCCGCGCCTCTGATTCCAAAGAAGCCGCGTCCGTTGAGTGCAAAATTTGCCTCGCCTGGTGTCTCAAGCAGATTTCCATCTGTAAAAATAGACGTGATCGAAGAATTTCTGACACCCAGCCCTACCTCCGCCCCAATGGGCTTGTGCTCACCGTTTGCAGTAGTGGTTCTTGTCTGTATTGTTTGATATAAAAGTGATTTAAACTCCATAACCTCTGACTTGAAACCTGTCGTGTTTACATTTGCGAGATTATTGGCAATATTGTCTACATTCAACTGCTGCGCAATCATACCTGTTGCGCCTGTCCATAATGATCGTACCATTTATCTTTACCTCCTGTAATCAAAAATCATGTCATGCCTTATACTTTACTCAACGACATTGTTTTTTCAAGCGTATCATCAAAAGTAGTCAGCATCTTTTGGTTCGACTCGTACTGCCTTGAAATCGTTATCATGTTTACCATTTCCTTGACAACGTTTGCATTTGACATCTCGAGATATCCCTGGTGTACCTCAGGGTCTTCCGCGTCTATTTCCACTGCACCTTCCTTGGCATCCCACATCGTCTCACCGTAATGGGTCAGATAATTGGTATCTTCAAAATCCGATATTTTGAGGCTCGCCACAAGTCTGTCATCCTGGTAAATATCCCCATTCCTGTCAAACACTGTGCTGCCCGCTGTTGTTGAGAGCTGGATCCTGCCATTTTCACCGAGGACATAATCACCATCTTTTGTCACCAGATAGCCTTCCTTTGTGATGGTAAACCCACCGTCTCTTGTATATTTGGTAGAGGTCTCGCCGGATTTGCTGGTAAATTCAATGTTGAAAAAACCTTTTCCCCCGAGTGCGATGTCATACGTATTTCCTGTGTCCCTGAGTGATCCCTGTGAGAAATCTGTGTAAGTTTCCCCAATCTTCACTCCCAGGCTCATGTTTCCAAGACGTTTCGGCGTATTCGGACTTTCTGTCCAATCCTTGATCTTCACTGCCATTACTTCCGAATATGCCTGGCTCGTGGAGCCCTCCTTCTTAAAACCAGTCGTATCTGCGTTTGCCAGATTGTTTGACATGATATCCATCCTGTACTGTTCATTCAACATACCAGTGTATGATGTATATAGACCTCTAAGCATAAACTCCTCCTAATCCCTTACACTGCTCCGACATTTTCAGTTCCAGCACTGTCAGGAGAAACGCTGCTGCTCACTCGTCCCTGCCTCCCGCAAGGAACTCGACATACTTGCCCGTACCGATTGCAACTGCAGTCATGGGATCCTCCGCGGTCATGGTATTGATACCTGTCCTGGACTCGATTAGATCCTCCAGTCCGCAGAGCAGACTTCCACCCCCGGTGAGCACAATGCCCCT
Source organism: uncultured Lachnospiraceae bacterium (assembly GCA_947175175.1). Taxonomy (GTDB): domain Bacteria; phylum Bacillota; class Clostridia; order Lachnospirales; family Lachnospiraceae; genus COE1. The sequence continues at coordinate 7,047 of CAMWLV010000024.1, read as the reverse complement.
GTCAGCGATGTCCGCTGCCAGCTCAGGCGGAGTCTTCTCAAGAACGCTGTGGATCGTATCAATGATCTGGGAAGTTGTCTCACGAAGCGCCTCCTCGGTCTCCTCGGAGGAAACCCTGATTGTCTTCGGAAGACCCGTGACGAGATTACGCCCCCTCACGTCCAGGTAATCAACTTCCGGTCTCTTAAATGCTGAACCTATTTTAATTTTAATGTCTTCTGCCGTTCTCTCACCAATCAAAAGATTGTGTTTTTTCCTCATATATCTGACAATGGCTTCATCGAAGTCATCGCCTGCGACCTTAATCGATGCACTGACTACAGTGCCGCCAAGCGAAATCACTGCAATATCAGAAGTACCTCCCCCGATATCCACAATCATATTTCCACAAGGCTTTGAGATATCAATCCCCGCACCGATTGCTGCAGCAATTGGTTCCTCGATGATCTTGACATCCCTTGCGCCTGCCTGGTACGTAGCATCCTCAACCGCCTTCTTTTCCACCTCTGTGACACCGCTCGGTACACATACAGCAATAATCGGTTTCCGGAATGTCTTCCTGCCCAGCGCCTTCTGGATAAAGTGCTTCATCATCTGCTCCGTCACCTTATAATCAGAAATAACACCCTGTCTGAGCGGCCGCACTGCCACAATGTTTCCCGGCGTCCTGCCGAGCATCAGCCGTGCGTCCTCTCCGATCGCTTTTATTTTCTGTGTATCCCTGTCAAAAGCAACAACGGAAGGCTCCTTCAGTACAACGCCTTTCCCCCTGATGTAAACTAATATACTCGCGGTTCCAAGATCGATTCCAATATCTGTGTATTGCATGGCTGTATGCCCCTTTCTTTGAATTCATATTTGTTCAAACTGGTAAAATCAAGTCATTTATCATCAGGAACTGTCTCGAAATGCATCAATCATATCCTGTTATTTCGTGTCTGTTCCTTAGCTTCGTCAGCGCAATCTCCTGATAACTTAGTATTCCCATTACAGTTATATCTATGAAGACATACTGTAACTAAGCTATTATAACCTAATTTAACCATTTTTCAAAGGGTTTTCACACTTTTTTTACAATAAAAACTTTTGAAATCTCAAATAGTGCCGTCAAATCGGTTTACAGTAACTATATCGGCCGTTTTTTCACAATACTTTAGTTATTTTCAAAATATTATGTAAATTCATTATATTATCTGACAATTGATTTGTAAAGAGTTTTTTATACAAAAAAACTGCCACAACCCAAAATGAATTTGTGACAGTTAAATCAATAAATTATGACTCTGTGTCAGCATACAAGCTTGCAGAAGCTGATGATGACATCGTACACCTTCCATCAAATGCAGCCCCCTCGTCGATGACAAGCGAGCCTGCCGTAATATTTCCGGCAATCTTGCCTGTGGACAGCAGCTCCAGTTTTCCCTGAACGATGATATCGCCATCCACCCTTCCAGAGATGATAACGCTCTGTGCCGTAATGTTCCCTTTGACCTGTCCATCTGAGCTGAGAATCAATTTCTTCTCACAGGTACAGTTTCCATTGATCACACCATCTATCCGCATTGTTTCTCCTGAAGTCAGATCGCCGTCAAAGGTTGTCTCCTTTCCGATCAGTGTACTGACGACCTTCTCTCGCCCATCATCTCCATACGCAGACTTTTTGTTTTTTCCCAACATGATATCCTCCTGTTTTCCCTTACACATCAGCTCTTCTGATGCTGTTTTTAAATTTGCTTTATCCTTTAGCTTCCAGTACAAGCAGCGGATCGATCACCTGCTCCCCATATATTACCTGATAGTCAAACAGGGTATCGTTTCCATTAATAACGATCAGGGTATCGCGGATCTGCACCTGCTGTCCCGCCGTTACCTGCACATTTGCCTCCTGCTGACACATATAACGTGATCTGTAGCCATTCCCATGATCCACTTCTATAATGATCGGATATGTATCATCAGAACCAACTGAAGTAACTGTCCCATCACCTGCTGCTGTAATGCAGTCCTCCTGCTGTGCACTGATCGAGATATACGGGTGTCCCTCCGAATACGGCTCTTTCAAAAGTCCGCCGGCAGTACAGGGATACTGACTAGGAATCGTAGTATCCTTTGGTGTCTCTTCCTCTGCGCTCTCTTCCGTTTCCGCCATCTCGGCTCTCACGATCTCCGCCTGTCTGTATAATTCATTTTCCTCTGTAAGAGCAGCAATCTGGGTACTTAATGTCTCTTTTTCGCTTTCCAGCCGCTTCACCTGCTGTTCACTCGTTGTCAGCTTCTGCCGAAGCTCAGATTCACTTTTGAAATGTGTACCAGAACGGAATATCGCCCATACAAAAGTGGCACAGATCAGCAACATCAACACAATAATCAGCCGCAGAGTCCTAAGTGAAAGCAAAAAATGTTTCGTATCTTTTCCCGTGTTGGAGACAAGGAGTAGTGAAAAAATTTCCTTACGCTTATGTTTTTTCTGTTTCATATCAATCTCCATTCTGCAGTAATTATAACTTCCTTATAGTATACTGTAATCAATCCGGCATTCTATTCCGACTTATTACAACCATGTTACAATTCTATCACAAATTCGCAAAATGTCAAACCTAAGATGCACTTGTACAGAATAAACGTATAAACGAAAAGAAGCTAATTTTCTTTGGATTTTTAGATATTTTTACAAGAAAATGTGTTCGTTTTTTCACTAAAAAGAGTGGTAAAATTATTTTTAGTCAATTGTGATCAAAAATTTCCACAAAAATATGCTCTTTTTCTTCTTTTTTTGTTCATGCGTTTATTCTGTGCACTTTTATTGCAAGGTTTTTTAATGTTTTCTCTGAAAAAAACAGCCGCAGATCCCACCATAAAGTTCGTTGTCAGTTACGCCTAAGTAGATTTTCACCACAAAACACGGGCATGCCCGTCATACCCAAAAAGACACCAGGATTTCTCCTGATGCCTTAAATGCTTTAGCCCATGGGTTCCGAACGAAAAAACATTGAACGCCATACATGTTGAAACACAGTATCTCATTATACCGCTTTACTACTCAATAAATATAATACATCTTCGAAAGTGATTAAAACTTTATTTTCAAAAAAAAGACATCCTTTTCCTGAAAGACTTGTCTTTATTCCATATGGATTCAATTTCTGGTTTAGCTGAATGTTTAATTTCTCACATGCATTTTCGGCATTTTCATTCCATTCTTTGCTCCATATGTTAATGCAATATTCAATTACTGCTACAATTACATAGGGTAAAGTTCCTCTTTTTATATCATACTTTTTACAATGCTCAAAATTAATATCTGCCATCATTTCAAACTTCTTACACGAAACATCTATTTGCATATTTCCCCCATTTACAGGAACTGTTACCATATTTTTTTCAACCCTGATTTTATCCAATAATATTTTATTTCTCTGTATAGGGATATCAAGCACTAATAGCATACCTTCTTCTGCACCCGTGAAAGATGTTTCTCTTTGAAGCGGTTCCTGACTGTTCTCTAAAACGTCCTGCTCCAATACTTCATTCGTATGATGCTGCTCCTGCATATTGTCAAAAATCTCATTGTCCGGACTTATTTCTGTATCAAATTCAGAACAGTCGAAATCCTGTTCAAATGAAGATTCCTCTGCGGTACGTTTATGAAATAATGCATATTTATATATATCTTTTATACTGAAAGAATCATACAATGGTAATTTTCTTAATAAAGGTTTAACGATAGCAAAAAACATAAACACTGCGCCTATAAGTATAACAATCCTAACAATATATTTCCCCCAATTGTATCCCTCCGAATACGGTTCTTTCGAAAGGTCGCTGGCAGTTGGTGGGTACTGACCAGGAATTGTTGTATCCTTTGGTGTCTCTTCCCTTGTGCTCTCTCCTGTTTCCGCCATCTCGGCACTCATGATCTCTGCCTGTCTGTATAATTCGTTTTCCTCTGCAAGAGCAGCAGCCTGGGCGCTTAATGTCTCTTTTTCACTTTCCAGCTGCTTCACCTGCTGTTCACTCGTTGTCAGCCTCTGCCGAAGCTCAGACTCACTTTTGAAATGTGTACCAGAACGGAATATCGTCCATGCAAAAGTGGCACAGATCAGCAACATCAGCACAATAATCAGCCGCAGAGTCCTAAGTGAAAGAACAGAATGCTTAGTATCATTTCCAGTGTTGGAGACAAGGAGTAGTGAAAAAGTTTCCTTACGCTTGTGTTTTTGCTGTTTCATATCAATCTCCATTCTGCAGTAATCATGACTTCCTTATAGTATACTGTATTCAATCCGGCTTTCCATTCCGAACTATTACAACTATGTTACAATTCTATCACAAATTCGCAAAATGTCAAACCTTAGATGCGCTTTTATTGCAAGGTTTTTTTGAATTTATTTTTATCCGGAAGAAATACTGCTGCGACACACGCTGACAAAAGACACCCTGCTGCCCCGATACCAAATACGAGCTGCGGTGAGACTTCCCACACCCAGCCGACAATCACAGGCATAACAATTCCAACCGCACTGCTGAAGGATTCCACGATCCCAAGAATGATCGTACCATTGTGGTCATCAAACACATCATAAAAATATGCAAAAGACACTGATGCAAAGATATCTTTCACCATGGAAAGGACAATTCCGATCATAAAAACAATCACATTGTGAGACAGCAGAAAAATCAATGCAGGAAGTGTGTCAAATCCTATATCAAAGACATAGAACCACTTTCTGCCCTTCAAATCTCCCATATGACTGACAAAAAGTGCTCCAACTGCATTGAACAGAGTCATGAATGAAAAAATCGACATGACATTCGACACCGAGATTCCGATTGTCATGGCATACAGTGGCAGATATCCCATCGCCACTGCATAGACATTAGAAAAAAGCTTTACTGTCATATATGTCCAAAACTTCTTATCCCCCGCAATTTTCCGAAAGGACTTCCATGAAACTTTTTCTTCCTCTTCTTCATCGCTATTATCACTATTCGCCATCTGACCATCTTGTTCCACTCGAGACCTGCATTCCGCACGAACCAGCAGAATCATGATTAGTGGCAGGATATACAATACGCCGCCTGCCTGATACATGGTGCTGACATTAAAAATCTTAACCAGCTGTCCTCCGAGAAACAGACCAAGAGAAATCCCTCCATATAAAAACAAATCCCGCACAGCAAAATATTTCCCCCTGTGCCCGTCCGCAATCTCATAATTAATATCATTTCCCAGAGAATAGTTAAAGCCTGTCCGCACACAAGCGAGCAGAGCCAGCACTCCAATCAACAGACAGGTCTGACTTACACCCCCGGCCATACAGCCCGTTACAATTGCCACAAACATTGTAATAACCGCTACACGATAGGCGTTATACTTTACGGATATAACGCTGACCAACCCAGGTACGATGACACAACAGGCATTGACCAGAGCAAGCAGGTATCCATAATAACGCGCCGGCTGCCCTTTCTCCTCCATCAGAACAGGCAGCATATCCTGCATCGGTCCGTCCACCATGAAAAAAAGCATATACAACAGGTAAATTTTCACATATTTTCTGTTAAACATACCTTGGTAGGATTTCAGTAATGATTTCATAAATTCTAATACTCCAAAATACTATAGTAGATTCATAAATAAATGATAATCTGACACACTTTCGTCTGCCCCTTCTATATTATCCATATTAGCATTTCCCCCTATTTCGTTCAAGGCAGTATATCATTAATCTTCAATCAATATAGCAGTTTAGAAAAATTACTCCTGCAATGTGTTACATTTTTAATTTAATTCTGTAACAATCTCATATTGTACTTGCTGAGATTATTCAAAATTTCTTGATTATTGTGGATTCTTAATGCTTGGCATATCATCCAAAAACATCACAATCTAATAAGTACTTTATATTGTTCCAAACCTTCCGAAGTCAACGGATTTACTCCTTTTATTTCTAGGATTAATCTATAGTTGCATTTCAAACTGCTAATAACTTTTATGGCAAACGCTGGGCAATTATTGGCAAATGGCTGATGATCAATATTATTAATCACATTATGCACATGAACTTCTTTAATATAAACTTGGTTTTCTTTCCTTGTAATACATTTAAGATATTTCTCAAACTCTTTTTCTCCAGCTAGCATGGCATGACCAGCATCAAAACAAACACCAACATTTTCATATTTTCTACACATCATAAACACCACATCAAGACTGTTAGCTGACAAATTATTATCATTTTCAAGCAAAATGAACGAATTGGGGGAAACATGTCTTCTTAATCCTATAATTGCTTCTCCTATCTGATCATTTTTCTTTCCTACTGGAACATGAACTATAAATCCCCCTTCAAATTGCTTCATTTTGTCAAATAGCATTTTTAAATAACATCTATATTTGTCTTGATCTTGTAACAGGTCACTTGGTAAATGAAATGTTATTTTATTAGGATATCTTGTACTGACATAATGATAAAACTTTTCAAATTCCTCTGATTCCAGATCTACTTGTTTTAATTTTAGTTCGCAGACTTCATACCATTTAAAATAGTCATCGATAATCCAATATGCATCTTTATCCATATCAAGTTTGATAGAAAATCCGATTTTATGAATCAATTTAAATCTCCTTATCCAGTTTATTCTGTATAAATCTATGTAAATCTGTTGATGTATAAAACGGATCCAAATTTCCTATAAGTAACTTTTCAAAAGTAATTTTAGAGTAATTATCCAATATAGGAATTATTTTTTCATATAATAAAGGCATGATAACACAAGCTACTGGGTCAGGCCTATGTATATCTGCAGTTAAAAATTCTGCTTTTGAACGGCATCCCGAATTGCACACTAACACATATTTACATTTTTTACAGTATTCTACCTCCGATAATTTAATTGTTCCTTCTGCAGTATATAATGCATTCTTTCGTGCGTTGTGTGCATCATAATCATACTTTTTATAATCAAAAATAGTATCATGAAAGTATTGACACAATGTACTTTTTCCATTGCTGCGAATTGTCATTTGATGATATATATAATCAC
>CAMWLV010000023.1 GCA_947175175.1 uncultured Lachnospiraceae bacterium | reverse complement strand
CAACGAGTTAAGTTACTTTGATTATGCCAGCACAGGCTCTCTTTTCTTGATGATAATAGCCCTGACTTCCTCCACACTTTTCTTTGTCGCAACAGCTATCTGTTCAAGTGTAAAATTATTCTCGTACATATTCACAATTACACCTGCTATGGCATTATCTGTTGCAGTTTCCCTAATTCCCTGTGACAAGTTGCACATAGCGCTCACATCCTCTCTTATTCTATCGTCTACCGCAATACTGTACTCTTTTTCCATGATCCCTAATTTTTCATCAACAGAAAGCTCCGTTGACAACAGCGTACTCAGCAGACGATGCAACTCATATTTATCATCATGCTCCGGAAGTTCATTTGCTATACCAATCAGGACAATATTCAACAGGTCAAGCCCGCCTTTTCACAGATAAACCCCTCATCAGACTTCTGGACATCAAAAAAATTTACTTTTCGCTTGCTGAAAAAGTGCAGGCATAGCCCACACTTTTACGTTGTTACTGTATTGGAAAAACCACTTTCAAATTATCAAAATATACAAATTTTTCTGCGGCAGTTCCTTAATAAGTTACTTTGATTATGCCAGCACAGGCTCTCTTTTCTTGATGATAGCTTCTACTTCCTCAATGCTCTTTTCGACAATTTCGGCTATCTGCTCAGATGTATAACCTTTCCTGTGCATATTCATAATTACATCTACTAAAGTATTATCCCTAATTCCCTGTGACAAGTTGCACATAGTGCTCACATCCTCTCTTATTCTATCGTCTACCGCAATACTGTACTCTTTTTCCATGATCCCTAATTTTTCATCAACAGAAAGCTCCGTTGACAACAGCGTACTCAGCAGACGATGCAACTCATATTTATCATCATGCTCCGGAAGTTCATTTGCTATACCAATCAGGACAATATTCAACAGGTCAAGCCCGCCTTTCCACAGATAAGAGCCTAACAACTTATCATCCGTTAGATGTACATAATCCATACTGTTCTCGTCCATGTTCATACACACCCAAATGGAGAAAACACGTTTTATGTCATTATAGTTTGTCTTGGCAAAATCCCTTTCCTTCTGCGAAGAAGCAAGGCGGCTTACATAGAATACTGCCCGGTTTAAGATATGGTAACTTGTCGGCTCGTCTTTTTGAGCTTCTACATTCACAATTACCTGCGAGATGCCATCCTTCATGCGTACATAAAAGATAATGTCAAACCGAATCAGCCCTTCGTTAATCTCCGCATTTTCCGTATTCAGCCCAACAATCCGCTGTCCGTCTTTTTCCTTTTCCACATTGGTCAGTCCTGGTTCTACTGGAACTACGCTAATGAAAGACTCTCCCTCAATGTAGGACACCACATTTTTCGGATTCATTCCCTTAAACTCATCAACGGTCTTTACCAGTATATGCGCCAGAATGATCTTATTTCCTAACAGCCGTTTTGCCTTCTCGTCATATTGGGCATCTTCGTCTGCCGCACTCACCGCATTCTTTATTTCTGTATCCACAGCCATAACCTCCTTATGTATATTGACAGGAAATGTAAAAGCCGTTCCCCAAAGGTATATGACCTCAAAGTCATTATACCCTGAAATCCCTGCTAAATCAATCGGAACTTTCCAGTTTTTCTTTTTATGATGTCCTCTGTACGGGCTTATCCGCCATTGCCGCCGCAGGTTTGAACCTCTGCGGACTGCCATACCCCTCATCAGACTTCTGAACATCAAAAATTTGCTTTTCGCTTACTGAAAAAGTGCAGGCATAGCCCACACTTTTACGATGCCTGCAATTTTGTACTTCCCTTCCTGCATTCTACATCCCTCCTGCCTTTATTCCTAACCATTTTGCAACAATTATAAGTCATCCCTGTTGATTTGTCATTGACGGCATAGTTGAAAATGAGCAGCCTGGAAAACAGCCGCACAAAAAAAGAACCACTGCACATCTTTCCAGTGATTCTTTTGCTGTTCCTATCAGCTGATCTTCTTCGCCACCACAACGAACCTTCCCGCCTTCTCCTGATAATCACAGGTCGAGAGTGTCAGAAGTTTGTCACCATAGCTTGCAGTCACTCCAGTATCATACAGGGACAGTGCGGCCATCTCGTTCATCGCGGAATTAAATTCCTTCTCCGAAGCAGCATTGATAAATTGATAATATTTAAAAGTCACTTCCTCCTCCGAGTAGACCTTGGAGCGGAACACATACATTACCTGATAAGTACCTTTCTCATAAATCGTATCAAACTGAATCGTCGGATGTTCTTCGTAATAGGACTCTTTGCTGTATTTATTTAATGTTCCGAACATCTTACCAGATTTCATGTGATGTCCATACAATATAATATTATCGCATCCCTTGACCACATCACACTGATAGTCCATGAAGATACATCCGTTTCTGTCCTCCTCCTGGTTAAAGTTGTGGTCCAGATAATACTCATTGTTCACAGTCTGCATCACAGGATAGTCAATGATCGTATCATCGATTTTTACCCAGCCGATCAGCCTTTGGTTCTTCTGATGGATCAACGAGTATTCTGGAAGGATATCCGGTGTCTCAACTGTATCATCTGTATAGTGTATCTTGACTTCCTTCGTATAAGAAGATTGTGCACCCGCCTCCTTCAGCGCAGACAACTCCTCAAACTCCCTTGCACTCTTTGCTGACACCTGATAGTACGCCCCCAGGTACCCGAAACTTATGATACACATAAACAGACAGCCTGCAATGAGCATTTTCCGTTTGCGCTCCTTTTTTCTCAGGACTGCCATAATCTGCTTCTGCATATCCTTGTCAAAATCTTCCAGCTTTGTCCTGCTCTCCGGCTTTTTCTGCTGCCGGGAAGCTTTGGGCATATTTTTGATATTCTTAATTTTTTCTACCTGTTGTTTTCTTTTTTCTTTTCGGGCCGCCTTTTCCTGCTGTTTCTCCTGCTCTTGCCTTTTCATCCTGTGATACAGTTCATAGATGTTGTCATCAAACTGCCTGCCCACTACGGACTCGAACGTATACTTGCCCTTTCGCAACTCCAAATACAGCGTCTCAATATCCTTGGGATTATCCAGTTTCAGACTGCCAGTAATGGAATCGATGAGCTCCTTGTCCCGTAACGCCGCCTGGTATTCCTCTTCATCCCGAAAGCGCCTGCCCTCCACAATCCATTTTACTTCCGCCATTCGATCGCCCTTTCTATCATTCCCTGTCTCTTCCCTGATCGCTTTTCCTGCATCCTGCTCTTTAGGAACTGTTCAAAAATAACCCATGCATCTTGACTTGTCTAATTCTGAACCGTTCCTTATTGACATGAATATTCCATTCAAATGGTTGACATATATATTGTCATTTTACTATATTTTCATTCAATTGCAAGTATTTTTTTAATTTTATGCTATTTTTGCACAATTTTATCTATTTTCACAAAATGCAGAGTATAAATTTACTGGAACACTTTCTGCACTCTGTCATATAGTATAGAAAAAAGCTTCTTCGGAGGTACTCAACATGAGCGAATTATCAGCAAGCCATTGCGGATGCAACCAAACAAATACGATGTCGGAGTGTGGCTGCGGCTGCGGTAACAACAACGGAAATAACTGGATCTGGATTCTTATCCTTCTTTCCTGTAGTGGATGCGGCGGCAACAATGGTATCGGATTATTCAACAACAACGGAGGATGTGGCTGCGGCTGCGAGAACAACAACAGCGGATGTGGTAACTGGATCTGGATCCTGCTCCTGCTCAGCTGCTTTAGCGGTAACAACGGCTGTGGCAATAACAGCTGCGGATGCTGCTAATGTCCTAATCCCTGAGGGTCTGCCTATGCGGACCCTCTCACACTGTAATAATGGATACTGATTTTTCATATATATGATTATGGTGGAAAGTTTGAAAGAAGGTCACTTTCAAACTATTGATTGATATGCGTGCCAGAGCACGCAAGGAGGTATAAAAATGGAGGTTTATTATGGAGGATAACGATTACGTGCTGGCTTTTGACCACTTCTATACCACGAATCACATCCAGATCTTAAAGTCCCTTCTGCCCTTTATGGACAACGATAACTTCCGGATGCTGCCTGTCCTGATCAAATATATGGAGTTAAAATACACCATGTCCATGCTTGGCAAAGGAAATCCGGGATTTACAAGCGGAATCCACGCCAGCAGTCTGGACACTGACACGAGAACAGGCACTGACATGGCAGAAAACCTCGAAAATATCTATAAGGCGATTCACAAGTATCTTGCCCCAGGCGAGGAAAAAAGTTTTAACCAGATTCTTTCTGCCATAAGAACAATGAAAAATGTGCGTGAGATGCAGCAGATGATGGAACTTTTCCAGAGCCTGAATCCCGATCCAAACTCCAATATGGACATCGGTTCCGTGATGGAAACCCTGTCCTCTGGCAGCGAGAACACAAATGGATTCAATATGAATGAAATAATGGAAATGATGAAACTATTTGGAGGCAATGACAATGGAAACCAACAATGAATGGATGAATGACCCGGAACTAAAGAATATTGACAGAGCAAAGCTTGACTTTCTCGACAAAATGTTTGTGCAGGGCGCTTCCATCAACAGTAGTGGAACGCAGCAGGAGCGCCAGAAAAAAATGATGGCGTTTCTGCTCTCACTTAGCAAGCTGAGCAAGGAAAACAATATCACTTTCCAAAAGGAAGAGGTTGAACTTATTTTTTCTGTCCTGAAAAAATACTCAACATCCGATGACATCGAAAAGATGCAGAAAATTTCTTCCTTTTTTCAATCCCATTAAGGCAATATAAAGAGACTCCCGTCTTTGGTGTGGAGTCCTTTATAGATTATCCGCCATTTTTCATATCAGGAAAGTGTATTGATCGATTTCCATAATATTTTGGACAAATCCGGCGCATATGGTGCCATCAGTATCACAAAATTCTGACACAGCTTTGTCACATCAGTATTTTGTCTGTCCGCCCGGTATTGTCCTGCATATATTTCAGACAAAGTATCTCCATGCGGGACAGCAGTTTCGATTGCATGTGCATGAAATGAGGTTAAGATTTCACCTATCTTCAATTCTTTTTGATATACATTCAAGAGTTCCATCATTGCTGACACAATATTATGTCTGTTTGGCATAGTATTTCCCCGGCTGATGCACTTCCTAATCTTTGCCGCCGTATCTTCTAATGCCTGATTCATCCTGTCAATTCCTGCTGACGAAAGTGTTTCTTCATTATAATTACCGCGCCTGTTCCATTCATCTGCGGCAAGAATCATCCTTCTGTATCTGCCGAGAAACTTATAAATGCCCTCCAATGCCCCCTCCTGCCAGCTGTCGTAGTAAGGCGCGTCATTCTCCTTGGGTGTATTATCAAATAACAGATAAAGTCTTAGACAATCTGTTCCATAATCCATCACAAGGTCATCGTCAAATACACGCTTTCCCGTTTCGTCCAGCCATTCCAGCAATGCGTTATCGCACGCGAAACTGTCGGGGATATTGCACCCCGACAGCTTTTTTGCATTATATTCGATTTCCCTGTGATTCATTGGTGTTAAAACATCATTGACCATTATTTTGCCACAATGTTAAGGATCCTGCCCTTCACATAGATCTCCTTTACAATGTTCTTCCCTGCTGTGAGCTCTGCTATTGCAGGGATGCAATGTGCCTTTTCCTTCACTGATGCCTCGTCCTCGTCGAGCCCTACCATCAGCGTCGCTTTCACTTTGCCGTTAATCTGCACTGCAATCTCCACTGTTGACTCTACTGTTTTTGCCTCATCATATTCCGGCCATTTCTGCTGATAAGCCCTGCCGTTTCCAAAGTACATCTCCCAGAGCTCCTCTGTCATATGAGGTGCTACCGGATTGAGCAGTAAGACTAATGTCGCATACTCGTCCTTTGTGATGCTGTTTGCCTTGTAGAAATCATTGACAAGCGCCATCATTGCCGCGATTGCGGTGTTGAACTTCAATCCCTCAAAATCATTGGAAACCTTTTTAATCGTCTGATGGATCTTTGTCTCCATCTCCGGGCGATAGCCCTCGCCATCAACAAGCATATCCTGCAATTTCCACACACGGTCAAGGAAACGTCTGCACCCCTTAACGCCTTCCATACTCCATGCTGCACTTAAGTCAAATGCCCCGATAAACATTTCATAGGTTCTGAGTGTATCCGCGCCAAACTCGTCAACTACATCGTCGGGGTTGACCACATTTCCCCTCGACTTGGACATCTTCTCACCGTTTTCACCGAGAATCATGCCGTGTGAAGTACGCTTCATATAGGGTTCACTACATGGTACTAAGTTCTGGTCATAGAGAAACTTGTGCCAAAATCTTGAGTAGAGCAGATGGAGTGTTGTGTGCTCCATACCGCCATTGTACCAGTCTACTGGCATCCAGTATTCCAGCGCTTCCTTTGACGCAAACTCCTTATCATTGTCCGGATCGATATATCTCAGGAAATACCAGGAAGAACCTGCCCACTGCGGCATGGTATCCGTCTCGCGCTCCGCCTTACCGCCGCACTTCGGACAAGTGGTCTCAACCCAGTCCCGCATCGCCGCAAGCGGTGACTCGCCGGTATCGGTGGGCATGTAGCTCTCCACCTCTGGGAGTCTTAACGGAAGTTCGCTCTCGTCAAGAGGTACATATCCGCAGCAAGGGCACTTTACAACAGGAATCGGTTCACCCCAGTAACGCTGACGAGAGAATACCCAGTCGCGAAGCTTAAAATTGACCTTCTTGTGTCCAATTCCCTTTTCCTCAAGCCACTTTGTTATGGCCGCCTTTGCATCCTTTACCTCCATTCCATCTAAGAAGTCTGAATTGCAGAGTTTTCCGGTGGCAACATCTGTAAACGCTTCGTTCTGCACATCGCCGCCAGCAACCACCTCTATAATAGGAAGTCCGAACTTCTTGGCAAAATCCCAGTCTCTTGTGTCATGCGCCGGAACTGCCATGATTGCGCCAGTACCATATGACATCAGTACATAATCAGAAACCCATACCGGGATTTCCTTATTGTTGACAGGATTGATTGCTGAAATGCCCTTGATACACACACCTGTCTTGTCCTTTGCCAGTTCTGTACGCTCAAAATCAGATTTCTTGGAAGCCTGCTCGCGGTAAGCTGCTATCTCCTCATAATTTTCAAGCTCAGCCTTGTACTTTTCAATCAAAGGGTGCTCTGGAGAAATGACCATATAAGTAGCGCCGAACAATGTATCTGGTCTTGTCGTATAGATGACAAGTGTCTCGTCCTTGTCCTTTAATTTGAAATTAACTTCGGCTCCCTCGGAACGACCGATCCAGTTTTTCTGGGAAACTTTTACCTTTTCGATGTAATCTACATGGTCAAGTCCTTCGATCAATTTGTCCGCGTAATCTGTGATCTTTAGCATCCACTGTGACTGCATCTTTCTGATGACTTCAGAACCGCAGCGCTCACACACACCATTCACAACTTCCTCATTGGCAAGACCTACTTTACAGGAAGTACAGAAGTTAATCGGCATCTCGGTCTTGTATGCAAGTCCTTTCTTGAACAGCTGTAAGAAAATCCACTGCGTCCACTTGTAGTATTTTTCATCTGTCGTGTTCACTTCCTTTGACCAGTCGAACGAATAGCCGAGTGCCTTCAACTGATTCTTGAAATGCTCCACATTGTTTTTTGTGACAATCTTTGGATGGATCTGGTTCTTGATCGCATAGTTTTCTGTCGGCAGTCCAAACGCGTCCCAGCCCATCGGAAACAGTACATTGTAGCCCTGCATTCTGCGCTTTCTCGATACGATATCCATCGCCGTGTATGGTCTTGGATGACCCACATGAAGTCCCTGCCCTGACGGATATGGGAACTCTACCAGCGCATAATATTTTGGTTTTGTCTGATCCACACCAACCTTGAACGCCTCCTCCTTGTCCCAGATATCCTGCCATTTTTTCTCAATGTCCTTTGGAGAATACTCTTTGTTCATCTCTCTTACTCCTTTTCAACGCTTTAACTGTCTAAAGCTGTTTTTCTAATATTTTCTTTTTCAATAACATTCATGTGTTATTGTATCGCAATCATTTTTATATTGCAAGTTTTATTTCTAAGCACGCATTTCTATTGCCTTGATGATCAGCTCTGCACACTGTGTCTTTGTAAAAACACCCGCATCGAGTGCAAGCGTGTAGTTCTCTACTTTTCCCCATTCTCTCTGCGTAAAATACCTATAGTACATCGTCCTCGAACGATCTTTTTTCTCCAGCTCTCTCCTGATGCGTTCTTCCTGGTCGGTCACACCTTCATGCCGCTGGACTCTCCTGACACGATGTCCCATGTCCGCATGGATGAACACATTAAGCACATCACTGCGTCCCCTGAGAATGTAATCAGCACCGCGTCCCACGATAATGCAGTTTCCCTTGTCCGCAATGCTCCTGACCACTTTGTCCTGTGCCTCTTTGATCTCTTCGTAGGGCACTTCGGGCTTTTTGTAATGTGGTATAAATCCGCTCTTCATGTCAATATAATCCTGCTCGGACATATTTTCCCCATTTTCCAATATAAGCTTTGCATCAATTCCCATCTCTCTTGCCGCAGATGCCACGATTTCTTTATCATAAAATGCATATCCGAGCTTTTCCGCCAACAGCTTCCCTATGGTATGTCCGCCACTCCCTGTCTCCCTGCTGATTGTTATTACCATGATTCACCCTCCTTCCTCTATTCCTTATTTTTCCGCGCCTGCCTTGAAGTTATAGACCGGTTTGATGATTTTGTCCACTGTAATCGTCTCACCGACTACGCTCAACATATCCTCTATTTTCCGATATGCAAATGGCGACTCATCCAAAGTATCCTTATTGACACAGATGGAATAAATACCGTCCATAGCTTTCTTAAATTCTGAGACTGTATGATGCTCCTTCACCTCAGAGCGCCTGTAAATCCGCCCAGAGCCATGCGGTGCAGAACAGTTCCAGTCCTCATTCCCAAGTCCTGTACCCAAGATGATCCCATCACGCATATTAATAGGAATGATGACCCGCTCCCCAGCCTTTGCACTGATCGCCCCCTTCCTCAAAAGAGGTACTTTTTCTGAAAAATCGACGTAATTATGAATGCAAGTATAGCTGTCCAGCACTTTCCATTTCATGCCGCGCACAATCTCATCGGCCATAGCCTCCCTGTTCAGCCTGGCAAATTCCTGTACAACCTCCAGATCATGCAGGTATTTTTCAAGCAGCTCACCATCCAGACAGGTCAAGTCATATGGAGCATGCCCCTGTTTCTTCATCTGTGACACCCTTTGACCTTCTTTGAGATAATACTCTGTCACTTCCATGCCAAGATGACGGCTCCCAGAGTGAATCACGAGGTAAAACCCACCGTCCTCATCTTGATCTATTTCAATGAAATGATTGCCCCCGCCCAGTGTTCCGATACTGCGCTCCGCCTTTACTTCATCTATTACCTTATAGCAATGCAGTCTGTGAAGCGCTGTCTTATCACTAAGCTTATGACTTGTCTTTCTGACCGCCCCTCCGACCGGAACATTGTCGCGGATGACAGTATCCAGCTTTTGACATTCCATACCTTTTGTCTTGATTTTTGCAATTATCATGCCACAGCCGATATCTACTCCGACAAGATTTGGCATCAAAGATTCTCCTACTGTCATGGTCAGTCCAATCGTTCCCACCTTGCCGGGGTGGACATCTGGCATCACACGTATTTTGCTTCCTGCGGCACTGGGATGGTCGCAAAGCATCTGTAACTGTTTCCTTGCATAGTCGTCGATGGCATACTGCTCGTTGTCAGTCGTATAAACAATCGCATTCGTATATTTTCCGAATATTGTAATCATAAATAAAAACTCCTTTTATATCATAATCTTAATCATCGTTTCCGGGTGCTCTCTTGTTCCGCATTCTGGTAACAAAAAAACACCTCATAGAAAGGTGTTTTTATCCGCATCATTTTGACTACAATAAAAAGATCCTTATTGCATTCTGAGGACAATCACACCTTCTCGGTCCGCTATCAAATTTAGTAGATTATTCGTGATGTACTGCATTTTGTCCTCCTTATCGAAATCTGATTTATTGTTACTCGCAAAGTTCGTGCACTTTGCTTTATTTGAGAAAAACACTGCTCTCTTTAACCTTAACATACTTTATGGGCTTTTTCAACCATTATTTGCAGCTTTCTGTAATTCCTACCTGAATCTCACCTTTTGCGTTTTCATCATCCATGATGATCTCGCCCACCGATGGAACGACGATTGTGCCTGACAATGGATTTTTGATGCTGATGACTGGCGTTGTGATCTTTGCCTCTACCTCCGACTTTTCAAAGCAGAGGTCCGTATCTGTCATCTCACAGTCGATTAATTTCAGATTTTTGCAGTAGCACAGCGGCTGTGTACCGATAATCTTACAGTTTTCAAAAGTCAGACCGTCCGCGTACCACGCAAGATACTCTCCCTTGACAACACAGTTTCTCACCACGACATTCTCACCATGCCAGAACGCGTCCTTGGTGTCAAAAGTACAGTTATCAAACACTGCATTTTTGATATACTGGAATGAATATTTCCCCTTGAATGTCACATTTTTAAAAGCGATATTCTCGGAACGCATCATGAAATACTCGCTCTCCGCAGTGGACTCCTCCATCTTGATCTGATTGACAGACCACCCGAATTCCGGCGATATGATGTCACAATCGCGAATCACCACATCACTGCACTCCCGGAGCGCCTTGATGCCATGCATTTTCGTGCCTGTTATTTCTATGTGGTCAGAATACCACAGTGCAGCGCGGCACAGCGGTGTCATCTCAGAGTCGTGAATGCCAAGTCCGTGCACATGCCAGAACGGATAGCGCAGATTAAAAAAACACTTTTCCGCCTGTATATCTGATGCCTCCTTAACGGCGCTCTCCCCATCTGCAGGACCATCAAAAGAACATTCCCTTATGACCACGCCCCTGCTTCCATACAATGCCCTTTCTTCATCGAATGTCTGTTTTTCAATTACCTTCATTTGCTCTCATCTCCATTACGAAAATATTCATACATTAGTATATAATCTTTGTCGCAAAATGGCAAATAAAATTATTATAATCTTTATTTTTCCTGTGGGCGCACGCTCTCGCCTTGCTTCAACTCTTTTGTTGCGTATGTGATCACTTTCGTATCCGCCCCGATCGTTCCAGACTCCAGCGCCACAAATCTATCATTTTTATCTTTGACCTGTACCTTTATTTTTTCAGCATAATACTCACTTCCGAGGATTCCTTCCTTTTCGTTTAATGTATAGATAAAGTAACCGTTTGACTCCTCAAAAACTGCATCGACGGGAAGCGTCAGATCGTGATACTCTCCCTGCACTGATTTTTCTATGTTTCCGCTTAGTCCAGGCTTTCCCACGCCCTCTGGGAGTATACAGATCAGATCATAGCCGCCTTGGGTGTTTTCTGTGAAATAATCAACAGTGACTTCCATAGCGGGCTGTCCGTTTAGTTTTAGGTTGACCGTGTCGTTCAGATGTACATATTTTCCTTGTTCTTTTGTGATACTGAACTTGAATTGACATGGACGCTGTGTATCCGTCATCAATATCGCCGCCATGTCCGCTGTCCTTCCTCCGACCTCAACTTGAATTTTTGAAATAATTCCGTCATTTTCAGCCTTGATTTCACCCTTTTGCTTCTGTAATGAATAAAGACTTGCAAGCTGAGTCTGTATCTGTTTTATATCAAGCTCATAGATGGCAGCTGCGGAGTCCGCCCTTGTCGTCACTTGTGCATTTGCAATGTCCCGCATTTTCTGCCGCAGTGTCACCTCGCGGTTGTAACTCACATCATTGTAGTTTTCTTTCGCCTTTTGTACATTTGCCTCAAGTGTCAGGCGCGTGTTCTGCCATTCATCAAACTTTAGCTCCTCCGCCGAATAATCGGGCTGTTCAACTGCACTTCGGTCGTGTTTAATCAGCTCGTCCTGCAGGGCTAGCAGCTCTTCATTCGCTTTTTTGATTTTATCCTGCAATTCTATGTACTCTGTATTGTTTTCATTTGTCGGACTTTGATTCTCTTTGCTTTTTTCTGGCGAGATCAATGTATTATCTGACTCTGCACTATTGCTCTCGTCCACATTTGTATTATCATCATTATTTACCGGTTCTTCCACTTCTGCACCGGAAAGCACCTTCCCCGCTGTTTCTGCCCCTTTGCCGCTGTCACTCTGTCCCAGCTCCGCCATCTGCTCCTCCAAATCCTGAATCTCGCGTTCTTTTGCTGTGATCCGATCGGAAATGTTATACCCTCTGTTCACCCAGTCGTGGTAATCGTCCCACGCTCTCCGCCTGGCACTGTCAGACGTGTACGGCACTGTATCTGCAAGATGCTTTTCCAGCTCTGCCACCGCTTTGTCGAGTGCCTCCTTTGCGCGTTCTTTCGCGATCAAAGTCTCCTTGTCCGCCGTCTCGTAATCCTCCTGTGCCCATAGAACCGCCACTTCCTTCTTCTGCGCGTCAATTACTGCATTTACCTGGATATCTGAGAGATTACACTGCATTTTTGACAGCTCGGTCTCCTTTTCTCTGATGATGCCTGCAATATCTGCCATATCAATCGTAAACAGCACATCTCCTGTTTTGACCTCGTCCCCCTGCATGACATAGAGCCTGTCTACGCGAAGTCCCGCTTGTGTATTGACTGCAATCTCGCCGCCTGTTGTCACGATTCCGTCCGTCTCTACAATATGCTCCACATATTTTTTCGATGGAGTGTCTGTCTTGACAATCGTCAGTCCTGATACATAGATGCTTTTAGAAATAATCGTACACAGCCATGCAAACGTCAAAAATAGCAGAAATATTTTAATCCACTTCTCCAGCCGCTTTCGACCAAGCAGCTTCTCCTCATCTTTTTCCATCACACGAACCCTCCATGTAGTTACCCCTTCAAACCAGAATACACAATCCCCTGTTCCAGATAATCCTGTCCCATGATAAACACAAACACAGCCGGTATCAGCATCACCACCGATGCCGCAAACGCAAATCCCGCCTGCATCCAGCTGATTTCAGGCAGATACAGGGACAGCGGCCACAAGGTCTTATCCTCGAGAAACGCAAACGGCTGCTCAATCATATTCCAGTATTCCAGGAATCCGAGCACGAGCGCCGAGAGGATACCTCCTTTGCCTATACCGATCCCCAGCATAAAAAAAATATATAGCTCCCCTGCCCCGTCAATCCTTGCAGCCTCGATCAGAGCCTTTGGAATTGACCGAAACCCTCCATAGATTACAAAAATCGGAAATGTGCTAAACACCGCTGGAAGGATAACTGCCCAGTGCGTATTTAGCAGCGACAGTCTGTCAAGCGTTAGATAGCTTGACAGCATCGTCACCTGAAATGGCAGCAGCATCAACACAACATAGACGGTGAAGATTACATTTTTTCCCCTTACCTGATATGTTGCAAACGCCCACGCTGCGGGCACTCCCACAACCATTTGCCCTAGCAGAATCAATGACACTAGCTTTACCGAGTTCCAAAACAACACGAAGAACTCCGGTGAATAAAACAGCAGATGAAAATAATTCTCCACCGTAGGATATTGGGGAATCAACTTCCATGACACAAACCCTGTCCCATGCATAAACACGGGCTCCAGACATTCGTACAAGTCCCCCTGTCCCATCACAGAGCCAGTCACTACGAGAAATACAGGTGCGCAGATTACAATGCCTGC
Organism: uncultured Lachnospiraceae bacterium; assembly: GCA_947175175.1. Classification (GTDB taxonomy): domain Bacteria; phylum Bacillota; class Clostridia; order Lachnospirales; family Lachnospiraceae; genus COE1. The sequence goes on along the minus strand of CAMWLV010000023.1, from coordinate 22,096 downwards.
CGCTATAAATATAAATTTTGTCACCGTCTCCGACGCCATGCGGAGAAACCTTCTTATCCTCATACTCTCACTTCAAGACTCCTTATCCAAAGCGCTGCAAACACTTGGTACGCTGTACAGCTCTGCTTAGGAACTGTAAAAAAATAACTTATGCACCTTGACTTGTCTATTTCTTTACAGTTCCTTAGGAACAATTCAGAAATAAATTCACTCTGCAATTGTACTGCTATATATTCTGACTATAATACTGAAATAATAATATAAACACAAACAGTACTCCCGCCACCAACACGCTCGCCGCTGCCATCTTGTCGAACTCAAGATTAACATACCAGTTGTTGAATATGTGCTGCAGGAGATAGATATCCTTTCCTGGATAGGAACCTCCGACCAAATACGCTTCCCTGTATATCTTCATGGAATTTAAAAACGATAAGATCACAATCGTGTAGACACTGCCTTTCAGACAGGGAAGCTTCACAAAGATCAGGCATTGAAACCTGTTTGCACCGTCCACTCTTGCAGCCTCGATCAATTCGTTGGGAATCGCCGCGATTCCTGCAAGCCACAGCACAATCGTGTATCCGGTGTTCTTCCACAGATAGCTGATGACAAGACTGTTAAAATCCTGTTTGTAGAAAAACATTCTCCACACGATGACAACAGTGGCTATCGGCATCGCCATCGGGAACAGATAAAGGCTTTTTATAACACTGATGTCATGTATCTTGCTGAGCACAAGCGCTGCTGCCAGACCAATCACAACCAGAAGCGGTATCGCCACGCCCACGAAATGGAGCGTGTTTTTCACTGCCAGGCGGAACGCCTGATTGCTGATCACCGTTTTATAATTGTTCAGTCCCGCGAACTCTCCTGACATGACTGTCATAAAAGAGCGCCGCACCACGTCCGCAAACGGAATCAGCACAAAAATCAATACCCCTGCAAGACTCATGCTGATAAATCCCATAAAATAACCAAATTCTTTAAGCCTTTTCATTGCAGTATCCTCATCTCATTTTTGATAATTGTAGCACAAATCCCTCTAAATAATCTCTAAAAAAGGTGTATGATAAGGATTTTCTTCTTATCATACACCTCTGACTGCCATCAACAAACGTTCGTCACCAGAACAGGTCTATATTATATTTTCTAATATTTGAATCATGCGTAATCAATAAAAGCCCTTCTTCTAATGCTGTAGACATAATCAATCTATCAAATAGATCTCCATGAATCATGGGCAGTTGTTGAATTCTTTCAAGATATCGCACCTTAACTGGCAATATTATAATTCTATAATCGTTACAAATATCTGCAATTTTCGTAACAGATTCTTCTATATCCAGTTTGCCAATTGTCTTTTTATTGCAATCTCCCATAATGAAGCGATACTTACATACAAATCATTACTTTTTCCAATAACATCCCTGGCTTTTAAAGACAGCCTCGGATTATCATCAAGAAACCATAAGAGTGCACACGTATCAACCAAATACATTACATATACTCCTTGAAACAATCTGGCGTTTCGTCAAAATCGTCTGACATTACCATTTTTTTCTTCAATATTCCCGGCTTCCTTACATATCCATCTTCATTTACCGTATTGTTTTGGACAGGAATAACTATCTTACTTTTTTCAGCTAGATACTCTGCAAACTGAATAACTTGTGATAATTTATCATCTGAAAGACTTTCAATTACATCTAACGCCTGCTGCTGAAGTGTCATATCACATACATCCTTTCAAGATAAAACCCTTTATATCTATAAAATACTTTCATAAATTTTTCTATTAATCAATGATTTATTCAGATAAATAGATCTCCACACTGTCCGCGATTGCCTTCACGACTGCTTCGATATCCTGTATGCCTTCCAAATACTTTGCGCCCTGCGTGTAGACGGCGTCCTCAAGTACAGTATCGCACAAATACGGCGTGTCAAGTGATGCGATCCACTGTTCCAGCTGAGCGATACCCTCCTGATCGACAGGAAAAATACTATAGCCGAACGCCAGTCCGTCTGCATCCGAAAATACTATAGAAGACTGGGCTCCAACATCGCTAAGTTCACTTTCATCATATGCAAACTTTGCCGCCAATGCTTTCTTGTTAATTGGCACGCCAAACTCTATAGCCCCCTGCACTGTTGTGCTGAGCATCATGCGCAGGAATTGTTTCGCCGCATCGGGATTTTTTGTTGCCGTATTGATACTTGCGATCGATAACGGCTGATACACATTGCTGCTCTGTCCGTTTAATGGCTGGAACATCGTATTGTCAAACCCCTCCACCCGCGGCACGGACAACATACTCTGATAATTATAGGCGCTTATGATCTGTCCGTAAACAAACGGGCACTCTTTGATCAGATAAGTTGTATCATTTACCATCACAAAATATTTGCTTTCTGCAAAGTTATCCCCTGCATCTTCTGATGTATAGTACTTCTGATACATCTCAATCTGCTCCTCTGGCGTACCATTCATCTGCGCATCGTACAGTCTCTTGGTCTGCTCCAGAAACTCCTTTATTTTCTGCGTGTCAAGCTGTCCCCTGTCATCTTTCCACGACGGAGCGCAAAACGCCACAGTGCGCTTCATAATGTGCTCTGCAGAGCATACAGTCAACAGGTTTTTGTCCGGGTACTCTTCCCTTGCCTTTTCTACCATATCTGCCAGGGACTTGTAATCACTGATATTGTCCACGTAATCCTCTCTGCCTATGACAACTGGTATCCCAAATTCCGTGGGAACTGCATAGATCTTATCATCCCTTTTCAGGTTTTCGATCAAATTCATGTACAATCCTTCGTCTTGATTCATCTCACTGACAATGTCTGTCAAATCCATCAGCACGCCTTTCTCGGCATAAGTATCTATATTCATATTGTCAAGCATGATGACATCAGGACCGCTGCCGCTGAGCAGTAGTGTATTCAGCTTTTTGAGCGCGTCCTCCCTCGTGATTCCGCCCTCCTCCATACCAATCTGGTACTCAATATAAAAATCTGGATATTGTGTCTGATAAGCTGCGATTGTCTGTCTCACCATCTCATCATCGATCAGACTGTAAACTGTAATTTTATCATTTGGTACAGTGGGGACTGATGCATCATAAGTAGATTTGACAATCTTTCCATCATTGTAAGCTGTTATAAATTCATTCTGACTGTTCACCATCATCGCCATTATACTATGGGACGGCATACCCAATGAAGAAAGACCTCCGTCGATTACCTGCTCTACCGCGCTGCCGCCGATGACATGGCGGTACAACCCCTTTTCGCCTGCTATATAGACAGTATTATCCGCTCCGAGAAATGGATAGGACGTATATCCGTCTCCGAGCCATGACATGTCACTGTGAGTTTCCTCAACAAAATTGTCCAGTGTCTCATCCTCGATAAAACTCTTCTTCTCCAGATCATACAGGAAAAGTTTATCACTGTTCACGCACATCAGTATGTTATCGTTACATTGCATCAGCCAGCAGTTGTCCTGAAGTTCTGTCAGCTTCTCGGCTGTGCCCGCATTGATGTCTACCTTATAAATATACTTGCAGCCACGGGCAAAGACATACAGATTTCCCCGGTGATCAAACTCCACTTCATACAAATAGGAATCCGTATCCGGCAATTCTATGGTAATCTGCTTTGTGGTGTCATCTGTATTGTAAATATACAGATTGTAGGTGTAGTCAACACTGTTCTCCGGCGCACCTTCCGGTAAGTCCATACAGATCAGTGCAAGTGTTCCGTCCTCCGATACACCTGTCGAAATGGGATAGTGCTCGTCTGTAAAAGCGGCAAACGCATCACTCTCCTCAACCTCCCATGTATCTCCGCCATCTTTTGACACGAATCTCCGACCGGTCATACTGTTCACAAACACCATCTGCCCATCCTGCAATGTCTGTGTCTTCATCCTATCCCAATACTCGCCCTCAAAGACAGTCGATTCCACATAGCGCCCCATACCATTGCTGTCAGCCGCATCTTCCTGCTTTGTATCGGACTGATTCTCTTCTGTGATATCTGTCTGTGTTCCTGTCTCACTCCCTGGCTGCTCTTTCGTGCCGCAGCCTGCCGCAGTGACACTGACCACAGCCGCCAGAAAGAGGGCTGCCAATCTTGTTACCATCGATTTTTTTCTCATAATCTACCTCCATTTGCACATCATTTTTGCATACTTGTATCATAGCATAGCAATCTCTAAACAATCTCTAAAAAGCGCAGAACCTTTTCCTTTTCATTCAAGTCTTTACACCTTTTACATAATCTGTTATGATTAAAATGTAACAATCAGTACAGATTATGAATGGAAGCGGGTGATTGTATATGCCGAGTAATGCAGAGATTGCGAAAGAAACAATTGAACAATTTATAAAGATTCAAGATTATATGATATTAGCAAAAGAAGAAAATGCAACAAAAACATATGACAAACTCAAAAAAGAGTATCTTTCTTTAAAAGCATTATTAAATGTTATAGGTGTAAACTTAATAGACATAGATATCATGAAAGAATAACATCTGAATATCAGCAAATAATCACAAAGAAAGGTGCAGCGCCTTATTAATATAACGCTGCACCTTTTATCTGTCGAATACTGTTACTCTCTAATCCTGTCAATATCTGCAAGATTAACACCCAATAATATAACAAAATATGAAAAACGATAAAGACTTATCCTGGTTTATTCATACAAATAGATCTCCACACTGTCTGCGATCGCCCTCACTGACGCATCAATATCCTGCATTCCTTCAAGATACTTTGCACCCTCCGCATACACGACATCCTCAAGCACGGAATCGCTCAGATACGGCGTTTCAAGCTCTGCAATCCACTTCTCCAGATTGTCGATGCCGTCCTGATTTACGGGATAAATCGTATAATGGATTGATTTTCCATCCTTTGTCGAAAAGCCTGTATAATATTGTCCGCCATCTTCGCCCAGACTGCTCTCATCATACGCAAACTGCGCCGGCAGCGCCTTTTTATTCACCGGAATACCCAACTGCATTGATTCCTGAACAGTCGCTCCAAGCATCATACTGACAAACTGTTTTGCCGCGTCAGTATTTTTCGAAGCCGTATTGATTCCGGCGATAGACGCCGGGTGATAGACATTGCTGTTTTGTCCACGCATCAGTCCTATCACGGTGTTCTCCAAACCCTCTATTCTTGAAAGGGATAACAGATCCCGATAGATATACGCATCCACAATCTCTCCGTATGCAAATGGCGACATCTGCATCATATAGGACGCATCTCTTGCAATCATAAAGTAATCGCTGTCCTCATAACTGGTTCCATCTTCACCGATCAAATGCTGCTGATAGGACAAAATCTCTTCCTGCGGTGTACCTTTCATCTGCGCGTCATAAATTCTCCTGGTCTGCTCCAGAAATTCCCTTATTTTCGCCTGATCCAACTGTCCCTTATCGTCCTTCCAGGACGGCGCACACACTGGTATTGACCGCTTTATAATCCCCTTCGCCGAACACACTTGCAATAAGTCCGTATCCGGATATTCACTTCTTGCCCTCTCCACCATATCTGCCATAGATGGATAATCCCTGACATCATTTACAAACTCCTCATTTCCATAGAGAATTGGAATATAAAACTTTGCCGGGACAGCATAGGTTATACTATTTATTTCAAGTCCCTCAGTCAGATTCCTGTATAGTCCGTCCTGCTCATCGACCTCATTGACGATATCCGACAAATCCATCAGCACGCCTTTCTCCGCATAGGTATCGATATTCATACCATCAAGCATGATAATGTCAGGACCACTGCCGCCAAGCAGCTGTGTATTTAACTTTTTGAGCGCGTCCTCCCTTGTGACGCCGCTCTCGTTCATTCCAACCTGATACTCGATATACATATCAGGGTATTGTGTCTGATAGGCTGCTATCGTCTGTCTCACCAGATCATCTTCACTCAGACTGTAAACGGTAATTTTGTCATTTGGCACCGTAGAAACCGTCGCATCGTAGGCAAACCTGACAATCTTTCCATTGCTGTACGCTGCCAGAAACTCATTTTTGTCATTCATGGTCATTGACAGGATACTGTTGGACGGATCGCCGAGGGAAGACAGCCCTCCGTCAATCACCTGCTCGACCACACCGCCTCCGATGACATGACGATACAAGCCTTTGTCCCCTGCGACATAGATCGTATTGTCCGCACCTAGAAAAGCATATGCTGTATATCCTCCTCCTGTCCACTCCATTTCCTTATAGTTTTCTTTGATGAAATAATCAAGCGTCTCATCCTCTATAAAACTCTTTTTTTCCAAATCATACAGGAAAATCTTTTTACCCGTCATACACATCAGGATATTATCCCTGCACTGCATCAAATCAGTGTTACCGCCAAGCATCATAAGCTTCTCTGACGTCTCTGTTTCAATGTCTACTTTATAGATAATTCCTCCGCCTGTAACATATACATAGAGCACTCCCTGTTCATCAAATGTCAGTGTGCTTAGTCGTGAGCTGGCATCCGGTAGTTCGATTGTTATCTGTTTTGAAGTGTTGTCTGTATTGTAAATGTAAAGATTAAAATCATATTCGGCACTCATCCCGTCCAATGAACCAGCCCTTTGATCCATACCGATTATTGCAATCGTGCCATCTTTTGCAATAGCTGACGCAGTGGAATAATGTTCATCGATAAAACCATAAAACGCATCATTTTCCTCAATATCCCATGTACTGCCGCCATCCTTTGATACAACTTTCTGTCTGGTGAGACAGTTCAGAAAAAGAATCTGACCATCGCTTAACGTCTGTGTCTGCGTCATATCAGAAAATCCATTGCCCTCATAAACTGTCGTTTCCACATAACGCCCCATACCATTATCATTAAAAGTATCCTTCTGCCGGTCTACATCAGTCTGCCCCTCCTCTGTGATACTTGCCTGTGTCTCCGCAGCGTTCCCTGGCTGCTCTGTCACACCACAGCCCGACGCAGTGATACCGAACGCAGCTGCCATGACCAGAGCTGCCACTCTCGTAAAGATTGATTTTCTTTTCATACTGAACCTCCATATATGCATATCGTATTTGTATATTGGTATCGTAACACAATTGTCTCTAAACATTCTCTAATTTGAAATGAACATAATAAAAGTGCATAATATTGATTTTCTCTTTATCATGCACCTCATACTAAACTATATTCCAATGTTTATCCGGCGTTATTGGAGTAAAATACCCTTTTATACAGTTCGGATTTATTATACATAATTGCGTATGCGTTTTTCCCATAATTCCCGAATTCTCATATACTGGATTCCCTCTACAAATACCCCACGAACACTATCATATGGTCTCTCATTCTGTTCTTTGTTGTACTGATGAATTCTTTCAATAACTGCACAGTCCAAATCCCTTAATAGAAGATCTTTATTTCCTTTAATATTACGATTTTCCGGCATTGCCTTTCCAATTAAAGAAAGTTCATATTTTAAAATATCATATCCCATTTTTAGAATCTCAGAGCTGCCATAATCAGTCAAATCCAGACAATGCCCCAAGCTTATGACAGCACCTATCACTGCTGGTTTTTTTGGCTTATCACTCAGATGCCTATCATTATGTCTGTTGCAGTAAGACTCTGCCCATTCTTCAGCTCTAGCTAAACTGTTTTCCCAAAAGTAAATCCCATTCCCTAACCAATCATAAGAATTACGGCTTGCAATGAGCTTCTCGTGTTTATATAATACTTTTTCATATGTATCTGAGTCACAACCATGGAACCCAATAATTAAATTGGGCAGATTACTATACATATATTATTCCTTTCACTCATTCTTCAGAATATACCCTATTATTGTATTTCTCTGTAAATTCACCATCTTCTTGTATGATATGACAGTTTTGCAAATTTATCTGTGACCTCCTGACCGCCTCATGGTGCGGCATTGACCTTAATTTCTGTAAATAATCTTCCATTCCCTTAACATATGCAACTCTTTCGTGTTCCACTAATTCAATCTCCGGCATTTTATCTGCCTCCTTGTTAATTATTTTGTCCATCATAAATCATTTTCTCCTATATACAGAGTATATACTCTGTTACAGAAAAAAAATGTAGAACTAAGTTCTTTATTTCTTTTATTATAAAACAGAAACATACTTATTACAACGAATACTTACTAATTGTACCAAATTGCTTCATGATTTTGTATCTTTTTGATGAAACGCCAAATCTTCTATTGATACTTTTTTGTGTATTTCATATAATAAAAATAGGATAATTTTTAGAGATAATTTAGATAAAAATAAAGTAGAATATAACTTACATGATAAAACAATCTATGGAGGAGCTAATAATGCGCATACTACTTGCTGAAGATGACAAGAAACTAAATGAATCTCTCACAACCCAGCTGCTTTCCAAAGGATTTGATGTGGATTCCTGCTATGACGGCGAGGAAGCTTTATACTATGCCGAGCAGAATATTCATGATGTAATCTTACTTGACAGAATGCTGCCCCACATGGAGGGCTCAATCGTTTTGACAAAGCTCCGCCAGCAAGGGATCGGTATCCCCATCATCCTCATAACAGCACTTGGTACTTTAAACGACAAGGTAACAGGGCTGAATCTGGGCGCAGACGATTATCTGGTAAAACCTTTTGCTTTCGAGGAACTGCTGGCACGCATCCAGTGTGTCACAAGGCGCTCTCCCATCATCAATCAGATTGATTTGCCGGGCTACTGTGATATCCGGTTTAACGAGACAACCAACACCCTAACTGGTCCAGGCGGCAGCTGCAGCTGCTCCAAACGCGAGGGCGCAATGCTCGAGGTACTGATCAAAAACGGCGGCAAGACACTTTCGAGAAATATGCTTCTCCTGAAAATCTGGGGACCCGACAGCAACGTCGAGGAGGGAAACCTTGACAATTATATCTACTTTGTCCGCAGGCGGCTCAAAGCAGTCGGAAGCTGTCTGAAACTGCGAACGATCAGAGGCATCGGCTACTGTCTAATGGAGGAATGATCCCTATATGAATACCATCAAAAAAGCACATATCCACCTGACGCTGCTGAACGGCTGCATCACCACACTCATTTTGACCATTATGACACTTATCTATTTGTTTATATCCGAGAGCAACATGATGCAGAGCAAGATATCCTCCTACCCAAGAGACATATATCCGATCGCCTCCTACATCGAACAGCAGGATATCATCAGCAACACATGGCTGTCACAGCTTGAATCCAACAACCAATATTATATATCATTGATGGACAACGGCGCTGAATTTCTCTACAATGTCAACAGAGAATTATCAATCGATAACCGGCAGCAGATAATTAGCGCCGCATGGAATTACTATCACGATGACAGCATTCCCAAGTCCACACATACCCTGTCACACGACAGCAGTTATGTTTCCTATATCATGAACCACAAAAACGACACAAGTGTCACTTCATCAAAATACTACTGCTCTGTCATCAGCATCGAAAAGAATCATGCAGCCCTCGAAATCCTGCTGGCAGCACCCCTTGATGACATACAAGAACAAATCACCAGACAGCGTTTTTTGTTCCTGGGAATCATTACTCTCGCGCTCATTGCAATCTGGATTTTTGCATGGATATTCACTGGAAAACTACTAACCCCCATAGCGGCAAGCAGACTTCGCCAGAATCAGTTTATCGCCTCCGCCTCACACGAACTGCGCACACCGCTTGCGGTGATCTTGTCATGCGCAGAAGCAGGGCTTACCAAAAATGAATCTTCGGAATTATTGACCATAAAAAATGAATCCCTGCGCACTTCAAGGCTTCTTAATGACATGCTCACACTGCTTAGCTGCGATACCGGCCACCTTGATATCAATCCTGAGTATACGCAGCTTGACACCCTTGTCCTCAATGCATGCGAAGCTTTTGAAAATATGGCAGCCTCCAAACGCATAAGCATTACTGCTGCACTTCCCGAGGATATCCTTCCCGACTGCATGTGCGACAGTGAACGCATTACGCAAGTACTCACAATCCTGTTACACAACGCCATCAGCTATACCCCAGAAGGCGGAGCAGTCTGCCTGTCCGTTGCATACTTCAATTCATTTCACAAAGCAAACCGCCATTTCGAAATCAAAATATCTGACACAGGTGTCGGAATCAGCGACGAGGAAAAAAACAAAATATTTGACCGTTTTTACCGCAGTGAAAAAGCCCGAAGCGATAAAAATCACTTCGGGCTGGGTTTGGCAATTGCCTATGACATCATAACTGCGCACCACGGAACGATCACAGTGACCGATACACCTGGCGGCGGTACAACATTTGTTATCATACTCAACTAATCATATCATTATTCCACGAATTTGAGCCTTTTAATCCTCACTGGACTCTGCAACTTTACTTGCCCTGGCTTTTACCTGTGCCTCCTGAATGTCGCTTGGCGTCTGCTCATATCGGGCGATTTCATATTCGAAGCTGCCGCGTCCTCCCGTCATGGAGCGAAGTACTGTGCAGTATCCTGTCAGCTCCATCATCGGAATGTCCGCTTCGATCATCTGTTTGCCGTTTCCGATCGGATTCATGCCAAGCACTCTTCCACGCCGCTTATTCAGGTCTCCCATAATATCACCTGTATAACGGTCGGGTGCTGTCACCTTGAGCGACGCGATCGGCTCAAGCAGAACTGGTCCTGCCTCCATAAAACCTTTCTTAAACGCCTGGATCGCCGCTGTCTTAAATGCCATTTCAGAGGAGTCTACTGCATGGTAAGAACCATCATACAAGATACCCTTCACACCCACGACCGGATACGCAGCCAGAGGCCCCTTCACCACAGATTCCTGCATACCTTTCTCAACAGCCGGGAAATAATTCTTCGGAACTGCACCGCCTACGACTACCTGCTCAAACACATACGGTTTCTCCAAGTCACCTGACGGCTCAAAGCGCATCTTGACATGACCATACTGTCCGTGTCCGCCGGATTGCTTCTTATACTTGTACTCCACATCGGATTTCTTCTTGATCGTCTCGCGGAACGCAATCTTGGGATCGCTTAGCTCGATCTCGCACTTATACTCGTTGACAAGACGGCTCTGAATGATCTCAAGCTGCTGGTCCCCAATGCCGTACAACAACGTCTGTCTGTTCTCCACATCATTGACAACCTTCAAAGTCTGATCCTCATGCGACATCTTCTGCAATGCCTGCGATACCTTGTCAATATCGCCCTTGTTCGGCACTTTGTAGCGCTTTGCAGTATAAGGCTTCGAGATCTCAAATTTGCCATACTCGATCACGGTCGCCTTTGTGGAAAGGGTATTTCCGGTTCTTGCCGCTGTTAGCTTTGCGATCGCTCCGATATCACCTGCATGAAGCTCACTGATCTCAATCGGCTTACTGCCCTGCAGGATATAAAGCTTGCTGACTTTTTCCTCAACATCTTTATCCTTATTGTATATCGTATCATCTGACTTAAATACGCCGGAGCATACCTTAATCAGCGAGTACTTACCAATAAACGGATCCACGATCGTCTTGAACACATATGCAGATTTTGCCTTTGAAAAATCATAATTTGCCTCAAACACTTCATTGGTCTTCATATTGAATCCCGCAAGCTGTCTGTTCTCCGGGCTTGGCATATATTTAACAATATCGTCGAGCAACGTATATGTACCCTGACATAACAGGCTGGAACCCATACTGATCGGCACGATCGAACTGTCGATCACGTTTGTGCGGAGTGCCGCGCGAATCTCGTTTTCAGAGAATGTCTCCCCGCCGAAATAACGGTCCATAAACTCCTCACTTGTCTCGGCTACCGCTTCCATCAGTGTATCCCTGTACAGGTTCAGGTTGTCTCTGCTGTAATCAGGAATCTCGCACTCCTCCACATCCTTGCCTTTCCAGCGGTTTCCTGTTTCACTCACGACATTGACATAACCCACAAATTTCTCATTCTCCCTGATCGGGAAATGGAACGGAGCAATCTTCTTGCCATACATTTCCGTGAGTTTCTCCACAACATTCTTGAACGACGCATTATCTGCGTCCATTCCTGTAACATATATCATTCTCGGCAGCTTGTATTTCTCGCACAGCTCCCAAGCTTTCTCTGTTCCTGCCTCAACGCCGGACTTGCCTGATACCACGATGACTGCTGCATCCGCCGCACTGATAGCCTCCTCAACCTCACCTATGAAGTCAAAATATCCGGGCGTATCGAGGATATTGATCTTTACACCCTCCCACTCGATCGGTACGACTGATGTACTGATGGAAATCTTTCTTTTCTGCTCTTCCTTGCCAAAATCACTGACGGTATTGCCGTCCTCCACTCTTCCCATACGCGAAGTGATACCTGACAGATATGCCATTGATTCCACAAGACTTGTCTTTCCTGCCCCACCATGGCCTAACAATACTATGTTTCGGATCTTATCAGTTGTGTAAATGTTCATTGCAGCTACCTCCTAATTGATTGGGTGCACTCACAAATCCAACAGAAAAATTTCTGTGAGAACGCCCTTCGTTATATAATGATAGTTCACCATGCTAATCTGCATGACCTAACTATTACAAGTTTACTATAATTTTTCAGGCAATTCAATCATTTTTGTGCAGTTTGCATACTGTATTTTGCATAAAATCCTTGTTAAAATTTCGTCACAATTGCTGAAACTTTAAGCTTGACAGTTCTTTTATCATTCGCTCCCACTCAAACATCAACCGTTACAGTTCACTCCGTTCCAGTAACAGGTAAAAATCCATGCAAAATTTGCTTCGCAAATGGATTTTTACTCACATGCGATACGTTTTCTCACGAACTTAGCAGTAAATGCTAAGTCCTGTCTGAACAGTAACCATCAACCATTTCTTTACAAAAGCAAATCCATAAAGCTGTTGACTTTAACGCTTTAAAGTGCGATAATTATCCGTGTCATTACATTATTCTTATGTTGCAACGTTCCAATATCGCATATTTACAAAAACAGATTGTATATCTTCAGAAAGGATTTTATGCTTTATGAGTATGAATAAATTCGGTTTTTTAAGTCTTGGTCTAATCGGCGGCTCCATCGCACTTGCAATCAGACAGATTTGTCCCGGCGCACAGATCGTCGCCTACGCACGCAGACAATCCACGCTGGACGAAGCTCTTGCTGCCGGTGCGATTGATATAGGTACTACTGAAATAAACGGGCTTTTCTCTGACTGCGACATGATATTCCTGTGCGCTCCTGTCGCCATTAATAACAGCTTCCTGGAACAACTGAAACCCATCCTGTCCGAAAGGACAATCATCACTGACGTTGGAAGTGTCAAGGGTTCTATTCACAAGGCAGTCTCACAACTTGGACTGGACAGCCACTTTATCGGCGGACATCCCATGGCAGGCAGTGAGAAAACAGGGTTTGCCAATGCCAATCCCATCATTCTGGAAAATGCGTACTATATCCTCACTCCTACAGAAGACGTGAATCAGGACGCCGTCGCGGAATACTATTCTTTTGTAAAGAAAATGGGGGCAATTCCTTTGATTCTAAGCCACAAAGAGCATGACTATGTGACAGCAGCCATCAGCCATGTGCCGCATCTTGTCGCCGCTGCCCTCGCCAATCTGGTACATGACCACGATTCCGCAAATGAGACGATGAAGATGATTGCTGCCGGTGGTTTCAAGGACATCACACGCATCGCCTCCTCCTCCCCTGAAATGTGGGAGTCAATCTGTATGTCCAACACCGAAAACATTGCTGATCTGTTAGATGATTACATCCATTCACTGCAGACAATCAGCAAAGCTGTACGGGAAAGACAGATCGGATTTACCTATGATTTATTTACCGCCTCCAAAGATTACCGGGATTCCTTCGCAGACCTGCCAAAAGGGCCAATCAAAAAGATCTTTGCATGTTATGTGGATATTCCTGATGAAGCTGGCTCCATCGCCTCACTCGCCACGCTTCTTGCCAAAGCCGATATTTCTATCAAGAATATTGGCATCATACACAACAGGGATTTTGAGGAGGGTGTACTCCGTGTTGAATTTTACGACCAGGCTTCGTTGGACGAGACTGTCGTCCTGCTGCAGAGCCTGCACTACTCGGTATATCAAAGAAAATAGATCCAAAGAAACTCTGGGGACTGTATAGAATACAGCCTAAGAGTTCCCCACATAAAAGACATAGAGGCTGCATAAAATACTATAGAATTTATTGCTGTCATGAGGTTTTTTATGTGGGCTAAATTAAAACCATATTTCATTTCAATCTTGATCGCCCTTGGCGTCGGCGGCCTATCAGCATTTCTCATCCGCGAAAACGTATATATCTATTCTTTGATACGCAAGCCGCCCCTGGCTCCACCTGCCATACTATTTCCAATCGTGTGGACGGTTCTGTACATATTGATGGGTATCAGCAGTGCCCGCATTTGGATGCAGAGGGCTGCATATCCTGACGACGTATTTGATGCCCTGCTCAACTACACACTCCAACTGATTTTTAACTTCCTGTGGCCTGTCATCTTTTTTAATATGTGCACTTTTCTGTTCGCATTTATCTGGCTTGTGGTTCTCTGGACCAGCATATTGAAAATGATTTTCAAGTTCAGCAAGCTCGACACCGCTGCTGCCTACCTTCAGATACCTTATCTTTTGTGGGTGACTTTCGCCGGATATCTGAACTTTATGATCTATTTGCTAAACTAAGGAACTGTTAATAAATTACTCATGACAATGTCAAGCCGGCTTCTGCGAAGCTGGCATATCTAAATGCCCATCTGCGGCATCAGAAAATCTTGACATAGCCCACTATGCCTGCGATTTTCTTCTTTGCAGCTGGACATTTATACGGCGTCCTTGTCACAAGTAATTTCTGAACAGTTCCTAAAGAACTGACCATCATACTGCGGATCTTCTAATTTTTCCCTGTCGTCCCAAATCCTCCGCGGTTCGCGCCTGTGAGCTCTGAAACTTCCTCAAATACAAGCTCTGGCTGCTGTTCCATGATTCTGAACTGACAGATGCGGTCATTCAGATGGATTACCGTATCACGCATCGCATACATGGGAACAAACCACTGGTCGTCATTTCCACAGTAACCACCCTCTCCCGTCTCGCGGTCAGGTCCGTCAATCACTCCCTGATGATTCACCTGTATCAGCCCAAAATTTTTGAAAGTAGAACTTCTAGGAACTACATGTGCCTCATAGCCTCTAGGAAGTTCTACTGCAATACCCAATGGAATCAGCTTAAATTCCCCTTGCTTCATCTCGACATCCTCGGAAGCCCTAAGATCAATCCAGTTTCCCTTTGACATCTTTTCCAGTTTTTGTACTTTATCTGTAAAATATTTTATTTTTATATTCATAGTTTATACCCCTTGCGTGCTCCGGCACGCATACCAATCAATAGTTTGAAAGTGACCTTCTTTCAAACTTGTCTCCCTACCGCAGCCGCACATTCAAAACTGTATCATTTGTGCCGCACAAATTCAGGAACTATTCAAACAGAATTTACCAGTCTATTTCTGGACAGTTCTTTATTTATGTTGTTTTACTATAACTCCTAAATATTCACTGGCAATTTATTACGCCTCACACGCATTATTCTTGACCGCACAGCTCCCGTTTGCATGAAACGGTACAATATTCTGATCTGGCATTCCGGCTGTCTCCCTTCCCATGGGAATATCATCATAATCTCCGCAGTGAAGCACTGGTATCCGCGGATTCTCCTGCGCCAGTGAAGCCTGTACATTGATCACACGCTGGTTGCTGCTTCCCTTCCACAGAAGCGTCGCATCCTTTTTATCCTGTATAAACTCGCCATCGACAAGCACATCAATATACCTGATCACCGGATACTTCATCACATCTTCCCATACATCACCCGTGTAAAGCCAGATATCCTTATCAGGATATTTCTCCTTTATTTCCCTCGCAAGCTCTCTCACACCATCACGGTTCGCACAGTGGAGCGGATCCCCTCCGGAAAATGTGATTCCTTCAATATATGGCTTGTCAAGCTGCTCAAAAATCTCAGTCCTGGCAGCATCATCAAACGGCAGTCCGCCATCCGGATCCCACGTCATAGGATTCTGACACCCCTTACAGCAGTGCTCACACCCTGCCACCCACAAAACAACGCGAAGCCCGTCACCATTTAACATATCATCCTTTGTGATATTATGATATCTCATAATCAATCCAACCTCCAAAACTCCACAAAGTTCATCCTCACACGTGAAGAACGCCTGACCTCTAGTCTGCCACAGCAATCGTACCCTCAGAATTACTTCGTTTTTTACATGCTTTTGCGTTCCGCAATCTCCGCCATCTTTGCATCATTCAGCCTCGTATCCCCATGGACGCGGGAATAGGACAGATACCCGTTCATGCGGTCGATTTTCGTCAGATTCTTGCTCCCGCATTTCGGACACACATCCATCTCCAGCTCCTGATGTCCACAGTCATCACAGTAAGCCAGTGACAGATTGACACCCTCATAAAATCCCATTTCCATCGCACGTCTCACCAGCGTCTTGATCGCAGAGATATTATAGTCAATCGGATATTTCACATACTGAATCTTGCCGCCGTTGGACAATTCCCAGAACCGGTATTCCAAATCCTGTTTCTCGATCGGCGTGATATCCTCCGTCACATGGCAGTGGAAACTGTTGCTGACATACTCCCTGTCAGACACACCCTCCACGATGCCGTATTTCGCCCGGAACTGCTTTACCTGCAGACCACAGAGATTTTCTGCCGGAGTGCCATAGATCGCATAGAGGTTTCCGTCCTCCTCCTTAAAACGATTCACTTCTTTATTGATATATTCCAGCACTTCCAATGCAAAAGCACCATCTTCCACAAGCGATTTGCCATTGTAAAGCATCTGAAGCTCATTGAATGCCGTGATGCCAAAGGAAGCTGTCGCATATTTCAATAATGGCTTAATCTTGTCTGAAAGTTTCAGATGACCGCCCAAAAAGCCGCCCTCACAGTAAGCCAACGGATTGGTCGAAGCCCGCATATTTCCAAGATACGCGTAAGTCCTGATATGCAGCTGCCTGATCAGATTCAGATAATAGTCAAGAACCTCGTAAAAGTCCCGGCTCTCCTGCCTTGACTTGGCAAGGATCATGGGCAGATGCAGCGAGACCGCACCGATATTAAAACGTCCCACAAACACAGGCACATCCTTGTCGTCAGCGGGATGCATACCGCCCCTCTCATACCATGGGGAGAGAAACGCACGGCAGCCCATAGGTGAGATCACCTTGCCATACTGCTTGTACATACTTGCGATATATCCCTTGCCTGTCAGGCTGAGCCAGTCAGGGTACATCGTCTTTGCAGAACATTTGACACCTGCCTCAAACACATCTTCAAGAGGCTTCCCCGGTCCATGCAGATTTTCATCGTATAAAAAGACAATCTTCGGGAAAAGCACAGGTTTCTTGCAGTCCTTTTTGCCCTGTCCCTTCCGCCTTACATTCAGCATCTGTATCGTCGCCATCTTGGCAAAGCGCTCTGTCCCGATACCCGCTGTCACCGTGATAAACGGATAATCGCCACGGCTGCTTGCCACGGTGTTAAACTTGTATTCCCAGCCCTGAAATCCCTGTTCAAACTCACGCTCCACATCAGCGATCGCCACCTCTTCTGCCTTCTTCTGGTCGATGCCAAGACCGACATACTTTGCAACAGAGGACTGATACGTCTTTTCCGCATAAGGTGCAAGAATCTTATCCACTTCGGGAACCGTAAAACCGCCATACTGCTGGCTCGCCGCACTGAGTACGATATCACCGATCACATCAAAAGCCACGTCCAGCGACTTTGGCTCGTTATACCAGATATTTCCCATCTCAAATCCGCCGGAAAGCACATTTTCCACGTCAAAAAGACAGCAGTTCATCGTATCACGGCGCGCTGACATATCATGGATATAGATATAGCCGTCCCTGCATGCCTGAATCTCCTCCGTCGTCAGGAAAAATTTCTGGTAAAGTTCTTTATTAAACTGGTTAAAAATAAGGCTCCTCTTTGTAGAAACGAGCGCCGAATCCGTATTCGCATTCTCCTTATCACCGACATACATGATGGACTGGCCCTTTTTGTACACATCGTCCATCATACGCACAAAATCCTGCTTGTAATTTCTGTAATCACGGTAGCTCTTTGCCACGATTGGCTTCACATCCTCCAATGCACTCTCGACAATATTGTGCATCACCTGAATGGGAATTTTCTCGTCCTCCATCTCGTCCACCTTGTCGATAACATCCTGACAGATCTGGCGCTTCTCCGCATCTGTGAATTTTGTCAGTGCACGGTAGGCAGATTTCCCCACGGCAACAATGACCTTCTGCACATTAAATGCCTCTTTGCTTCCGTCCTTTTTGATTACATAAACGTTTTTTTTCGGCTGATAAAGCACACTGTAATCGATTTCTTCGCTCATTTACATCCTACTCCCTTATACGCATTTTTCTTTTATATAGTATGTGTTATTTAATTAGCCTACTATATATTGTGTCTGTATACTAGTATAGTGCAACCAAATCTTGTTGTCAATCACAAAATAGCGCGATTATTTCTGAGTTGTTACAGTTCAGCCTTCGGCTTCCTGTTACAAGCATCAAGCCATGCAAAACCACTTCGTGGTGGCTTGATGCATCTCAACCACTAAGGATCTGTCACGAAATAACCTTTCATTTTGACTTGCCTAAATTCACACATGCGTCGTTGTCGTCAATCGGCGTACGTCCAGTACGCCTCACTCCTCCGCCTAGCCTGTGTGAATTTATTCTGCGTCAAAATTGAAAGTTATTTCATGACAGCTCCTAAGCTTTCTTACGGACTTTGCAGCGTGGTGCAAAGTCCTGGGCTGAACTGTAACTCTGAGTTATCTCTGAATGCAGGAAAGAAAAAGTGTAAAGACTGTTACCCTACAGCTTTACACCTTTTCCTAAATATTTTTATTCCTTTACCTGCTCTGATTTCGTCTTCGGCTTCCACACCTTGACACCGATGAATCCACCAACGCCTGACACAACAATAATCACTGCAAAAACCATAAGGTATGATAATACCATTCTGAAAAATTCTATTAAATTCGACATGATTTTACCTCACATTCCGCTGACAATGATTTGGAAACTTGTCCAAATCGTAAACAGCATATTTAATTTTTCTGAAAATTTATACAATAATCATATCACTATTCTTAGTATATCGTCAAGCAGTTAATCTCATTCTTCATCATTTATACTTTCAACTTCTTCCCATTTATGATAGAATAGGTAAAAATAAGAAAATAGTAAGAATAATAATAGAAACGAGGAGATCTTATGAGATTGTTGATTATAAGACACGGCGACCCTGATTATGAAAACGATTCACTCACCGAAAAGGGCTGGCGCGAAGCCAGGCTGTTAGCAGAGAGATTATGCAAAATGAACATTAATGATTTCTATGTATCGCCGCTTGGACGCGCCCAGGACACTGCATCCTGCACATTGGAGAAAATGAACCGCACTGCTGTCACCCACGAATGGCTCCGCGAATTTTCTCCCTCTATACAGCGCCCCGATGTATCCGGCAGGCGCGCGATCGCATGGGACTGGCTGCCCGAAGACTGGACAAGCGAAGCATGTTTTTATGACCGAAATCTATGGAGAACGCAGCCTGTCATGGAGGAAGGAAATGTCGGCAGGGAATATCAGTGGGTATCAGACCACTTTGACAAGCTGCTTGCAGGACATGGTTATAGAAGAAAAGACAACATCTATCATGCAGAAAAACCAAACCGCGATACACTCGCCTTTTTCTGCCACTTTGGAGTGGAATGTGTTCTCCTAAGTCATCTTATGAACATCTCTCCCTTGCTTTTGTGGCATCACACGGCAGCAGCGCCCACATCCGTCACCACGGTTTACACGGAAGAACGCAGGGAGGGCACTGCCATTTTCCGCATCAGCAGCTTTGGAGATATCTCACATCTGTATGCCGCTGGCGAAGAACCCTCTTTTTCGGCGCGCTTTTGTGAAACATATGATGATATGCAGGAGCGGCATGATTAAAAATTGTAATGAAGAACTGTTTCACTCTTGGTTCCTGAAAAATTTACTTGGAAATCTTTCTATATTTCTTTCCTTTTGTTGCCCCGTCATCTTCCAGCAAATCAGCAGCTACCAATTCCCGGAGCAGTTCTTTTGTTCTGCTCTCTTTTATACCAAGAATATCCATAAACTCACTTGCGCGATACCAGATATTTGGCTCCATGACAGATAAGATCGTCTCATATTGCAATAAGGTTTTTTTCGGCGGTTTTTTTCGGCGGTTTTTTTCGGCGGTTTTTTTCGGCGTTTTTTTTTCGTCACTTTTTTTCTTAAAAGAAAGAGTCACTGTTGTTCTTTCTACACTGTCCTGTCTCTCCTCAATCTGCGGCTCTTCCCATCCCTCGTGCTCCCAAACTGCAAATAATTCCGGCACACCACTTCCAGCACGTTCGCCAATATCAATCAGATTGAACATTTTCATCAAAGCTTTGTTTCGCGGATCAGATTCTCCACCAAGCTTCATCTGGTACTTTCCAACACGGATACTTCCCGGATTTTCCAAAATCAGCATGTCATCTTCCTGTCTGATCACAACTCCCCTTGGGACAAAAAAGTCAGTATTGACAAGACAATTTGCCAAAACCTCTCGCAACGCCCTGTGAACAGGTGTATCATCAATACGATCTCCACCAATCATTTTAAATGGCACTTTTACGTTTTTTGTGATTTTATTGTATACACGAAAATAGAAATCAAACAGATTTCCGCTCCATTCACCAGAACTTGATTGCAATCGGTCTGTCCACCTTATCGTCGGATCCAACATTTCCCTGTAATCCAGAAAATATTCCGGATATTCCCTGACAATCCTGTTTTCCTCTCCAAACATCAAAAGTCCAGCCGCCGTAGGATGCAGTTCCTTATCCCTGCCCATCTCAGCCGCACCGATTTTCTGCAGATACTCAGCATCACTCAAATTAGCCCAAGGATGTCCTGGTCTAAATGATCTGTGACGATTACGGTAGCTATGTATCGTATCCTGATCCAACTGATCAATCGTCATATCCTCCATAATCCTCATGTCCATTGTACTTTCTGTCTGATCCCTGAGCATGGATTTCACTTGCAGTTTTGTACAATGATAATCTCCTTCATGATTTCTCTTAAATGTACCGCCAAACATATTATCGTTGATGAAGACTGGCTTTTGTTCACGCTTTGCCATCGGCACATAAATTACGATAACAATATCTTCGCCAACATCATAAACCTCTACATCATCATCCGACAGAAGATTTATGCTGACTTTCTTATAATTGTTGATCGTATCCCAGAATTCTTTTATAAGTCTTTCCTTGTCTACTCTCTTTAATCCTGTAGTTTTCCAGCTTTTGTCATTGTCCTCCTTTACACCAAGGATTATGACACCTCCATAGCAGTTAGCAAATGCTGAATAAGTATCCCACAAAGAAATAGGCAGTCCTCCATTTGCACGCTTTACTTCGCGGCGATTGTCTTCTTTGTAAGAATCAAATTTTGTTATATCAAATAAATCTTGCATATGTTAGTACTCCTACTTTGTTTTCTCATCTTTATTTATTCTCTCATCCTTAATTAAAAGAGTATCCATTCTTACACTTTCTATATATTCCTACTCGCAGAAAACGGATAGCTGCCTACAAAATATACTCTTTATTGTTTGTTTCGCAAGTCTTTATATACCTCTTTTGCCATGGAATCCCTGACTGAATTATAGAACGACTTATCTTCAAATAATTTGGAAAACGCTTTCACTTGGTCAATATAGCAATCCTGTGCTACTTTATTAAATATTTCTGGAAAAATTGATTTGTTAAATACTTCCTCATCATTTTTTCTTGCCTGCATTTGAATTTTATCATTATACTTCACGCATCTATTGTAAAGCTGTTCAACCAACACACGATCACTATCTACAAAAATTCCTTGATATCTATCATTAATCTTATTGATGATCGTATCC
>CAMWLV010000022.1 GCA_947175175.1 uncultured Lachnospiraceae bacterium | reverse complement strand
CATAAAAAGATTTATCCTGCGTCATATGCAAAGTTAATTCTTAACAGTTCCTAAGAAATAGTAAAGAATACACCTGATGAGTGGTTTAATCAGAAAGGATACCGAATGGCGGTCTGTGAAAGGCATATTGTTATATACAGACAGGCTGCAGTATATGTATATCTTATAGCAGATACACAAACGGAATACACGAAACTGTTTTATTAAATAACGATGTGATGGTGGGCTTTTCTTGCATATCTTTCTCATATGGTGTAGACTGTAAGGGAAGGAATTTGAAAAGCTTTACGACTTGACAGTTCGTTATTTGGAGGAAGAAGATGCAGAATAAGCGAATCAGGACATTACATATTATCATTATACTACTTATTATCGTAACGATTATTTCACTGACTTTTGCGGGGGCAATGGGTGCGCTGTATGTGAAGGAAGTCGGAGAGGTAAGCCGCCTGCGGGGCGAGAAAGAACAGTTGATTGTAGACCAGGCACTTCCTGTGCTCTCCGTGGATGTGGAAAATGGCACAATCGGAAACCTGGAGCCAGGAATGGAAGACCAAGATATGGAATCGGCTGAGGGAATTGCGGCAGCTGGGGAAGATGTTCAGCTGAATCTGGATGATGCAGGCATTGCACAGCTCATGCAGTCAAAAGAAGCAGAAGTGGAGCAGTCCATCAAGGATAGAATGAAAGAGCTTGTGACAAAAGAGGACGGAAGCCCGCTCAAAATGCTTCGTTCTTTTTTTCCAGAAAACCTAATCTACAGCTTTGAGGATGCGTATGTCTTTGCGCCGGTTCTGGAGAACGTAAACAAACATTCGCTTCTTGATGAGAACTTCGAGAAGACCGAGGATGGGCTGATGCAGTATGTGGAGAACGGAATCGTCACATCACACACGGGGATTGATGTGTCAAAATATCAGGGGAATATTGACTGGACAGCTGTCAAGGAGGAGGGCATTGAGTATGCCTTTATCCGTCTGGGAATCAGGGGATATGAGTCTGGGAAAATTGTGCTGGATGAATATTATGATGAAAATATGAAAGGCGCAAACAGCGCCGGAGTGAAGGCGGGGGTATATTTTTTCACACAGGCAGTCACGGTTGAGGAGGCAAAAGAGGAAGCGGAGTTTGTCATACAGAATCTCACTAACTATGATGTGGCGTGTCCGGTTGTGTTTGATGTGGAGCGCATTTCCGGTGGCAAGGGGCGCGCTGACCAGATGACCAAGGAGGAGCGCACCGCTGTCACAATCGCTTTCTGTGAGGCGATTAAGGCGGCAGGATATACACCGATGATTTATGGAAACGTTGTCTGCTTTACCCAGCTGCTCGATATGACACAGCTCAATGATTATGAAAAATGGTATGCATTTTATGACGACTATATGTATATGCCATATGAAGTGAGCTGCTGGCAGTATACGGAGAAAGGTAGAGTGGACGGTATTCCGAACAATGTGGATCTGAATATATCTTTTAAGATATGGTAGGTCAAAGAACTGGAAATCAGGAGATTGCAATTTAAACCTTCTATTAGAGATGGAGGATACAATAAAATGACAGGAAAAGGAGTGCATGAATATGAGTAAAGAAATCGAAACCTTGCAAAAAATGATCGACGAGAGCAGCAAAATTGTCTTTTTTGGAGGAGCGGGCGTGTCGACCGAGAGCGGAATTCCCGACTTTCGCAGTGTCGATGGGCTATATAATCAGAAATACGACTATCCGCCAGAGACGATACTGAGCCATACGTTTTATGTGAGAAGACCTGACGAGTTTTTCAAATTTTACCGTGATAAGATGCTCTGCCTTGACGCGAAGCCGAACACCGCACACAAGGTTCTGGCAAAGCTTGAGGCGCAGGGAAAGCTCACCGCAGTCGTGACACAGAACATTGATGGTCTGCATCAGGCGGCGGGAAGCAGAAAAGTGCTGGAGCTTCATGGCAGTGTCCTTCGCAACTATTGTGAAAAATGCCGCAAATTCCATGCGGTGGAGGAAATTGTAAATAGTACTGGTGTTCCAACCTGCACGTGCGGGGGCAGGATCAAACCAGATGTAGTACTATATGAAGAAGGACTTGACCAGTACACGCTGCAGGAAGCAGTGCGCGTCATCAGTGATGCAGATATGCTGATCATCGGCGGCACATCACTTGCAGTGTACCCGGCGGCCGGGCTGATTGACTATTACCAGGGGAACCGGCTTGTGCTGATCAACAAGACTCCCACACAGAAGGATACTATGGCAAACTTAGTCATTACAGAAAGCATCGGCGAAGTATTTTCGCAGATTGACCTTCATGAGTAGATGGAGAACTTTATGGGATTTGAATATGAAGTTGGCGATATCGTCAAATTAAAAAAGCCGCACCCCTGCGGAAGTCCAGAGTGGGAAATCCTGCGTGTGGGCGCAGATTTCCGTCTGAAATGTGTTGGCTGCGGACATCAGGTTATGCTCCCAAGGCGCCAGGTGGAAAAGAGTACGAAAGGTTTAAGGAAAAACACGGAAAAAAATTAGGAATATGTCTTGCAAAATTAGGAAAAATGTAGTATCATAAACATTCGTGATATATAAATCCTTGCTTCTTCTCAGGGAAGAGGCCAGAGACCAAAAGGAGGTAACAAAATGAACAAGTACGAATTAGCCGTTGTTGTCAGCGCAAAGCTTGAGGACGATGAGAGAGCAGCCACCATCGAGAAGGTAAAGAACATGATCACCAAGCATGGCGGCACGATCACAAACGTGGACGAGTGGGGCAAGAAGAGACTTGCTTACGAAGTGCGCAAGATGAGGGAAGCTTTCTATTATTTCATTCAGTTTGATGGCGAGGCAGATGTTCCGGCAGAGATCGAGTCAAGAATCCGTCTCATGGAGAACGTTGTCAGATATTTGTGCGTTAGACAGGACGAGAAATAGAGTGCGCGCCTGTATCCGGTGTGAACAGAGGACAGGGCGTATAGTGGAGAACCTTAATATATGAATAAAGTAGTTTTAATGGGACGTTTAACAAGAGATCCTGAGGTGAGATATACACAGGGTGAGAACCAGATGGCAATCGCAAGATACACACTTGCTGTGGACAGGAGATTTAACCGCGGCAATGGTAATGATGAGAACACAGCGGATTTTATTCCGTGTGTTGCCTTCAATAAGGCGGGTGAGTTTGCGGAGAAGTATTTCCGAAAAGGAACAAAGATCGCCGTATCCGGGCGTATTCAGACTGGAAGCTATACCAACAAAGATGGCGTGAAAGTATATACTACAGAAGTCATTGTTGATGATCAGGAATTTGCTGAGAGCAAAAACAATAGCAGTAACTCCGACGGTGGCTATGGAAATAGTAATTACGGAAACGGTAACTATGGAAGCGGCTTCGGAGGCAGCAGCCAGTCGGCAGCGCCGATGGCAGCAGGCGACGGCTTCATGAATATTCCAGACGGAATCGATGAGGAGTTGCCATTTAATTAAGATCTGTTTTTAGAGTTTTGAGATTGAAAGAATAGGGGGCTTTATCATGGCTTTTAATAAAAGTGAAAAAGCTGATTCTCCAATGAAGAGAAGAGGCGGAATCCGTAGAAGAAAAAAAGTTTGCGTATTTTGCGGCAAGGACAATGTAATTGATTATAAGGATACAGCGAAGTTAAAGAGATATGTGTCTGAGAGAGGCAAGATCCTTCCCAGACGTATCACTGGAAACTGCGCAAAGCATCAGAGAGCGCTCACAGTGGCAATCAAGAGAGCGCGCCATATTGCGCTGATGCCTTACACGATCGATTAAGGATTAGGAACCAATGAACTGACAGGAAGTTTGTTGGTTCTTTTTTGTTTTCCTTTTGGGGAAAACGTGGTATACTGAATAATATGAAAAGGAGTGATGAAAGATGGCATATTCAAAAGTAGTAGAGAATTTTTTAAGGTATGTGAAGATTGACACCCAGTCCTCAGAGGAGACGTCAGACAAAGTGCCTTCCACAGAAAAACAGCGGAATCTGGCTAAACTGTTGTATCAGGAACTTTCGGAGCTTGGTGCAGAGGATGTGCGCTATGACGAGGAGCACAGTTATGTCTATGCAGTGATTCCGTCCAATATAGACAAAGGACAAGTGCCGGCAGTTGGCTTTATTGCGCATATGGACACGTCGCCAGCTGTGAGCGGGGAAAATGTAAATCCGAGAGTAATTGACAATTATGATGGGAACGATATTGTTCTGAATGAAGAAGCAAATATTGTGACTTATGTATCTGATTTTCCAGTGCTGAAGAATTGTAAGGGAAAGAGTCTGATTGTGACAGACGGCAATACGCTTCTCGGCGGAGATGATAAGGCAGGAGTCGCGGAGATAATGGCTATGGCAGAGCATCTGTTGACACACCCAGAGGTAAAGCATGGCAGGATTTGTATCGGATTTACACCAGACGAGGAAGTCGGGAATGGTGTTGAATATTTTGATATCAAAAGCTTTGGTGCAGATTATGCCTACACAGTGGACGGCGGTATGCTTGGAGATATGAGCTATGAGTGCTTTAACGCGGCAGGAGCAGTGCTCACCGTCACTGGAAAAAGTGTGCATCCAGGTTATGCCAAGAATATTATGAGAAATGCCATCAAGCTCGCATATGAATTCCAAAATGCACTTCCAGATGAATGTCCTGAGAATACAGAAGGATATGAAGGCTTTTATCATGTGGATAATATGAGGGGAAATGTAGAAAAAGCAGTAGCAGAATATATTATCAGGGATCATAACA
The DNA here is from genome assembly GCA_947175175.1 of uncultured Lachnospiraceae bacterium. Classification (GTDB taxonomy): domain Bacteria; phylum Bacillota; class Clostridia; order Lachnospirales; family Lachnospiraceae; genus COE1. The sequence continues at coordinate 31,541 of CAMWLV010000022.1, read as the reverse complement.
AGACAAAATTCGAGGAGAGAAAGGCAATATTTGCAAAGACCGCAGAAGAATTGAACCAAAAATACGGAAAAGGTACTTTCCAAGTAGAAATATCCGATTCCTACAGCAATATGCGTGAGATGATTGAGAAGAAGATGTATATTGTTGACAATGCAGTTTCGGCGATGAAACAGGCGGGGGTGGAACCAGAGATTTCTGCGATACGAGGAGGAACGGACGGGGCGAGGCTGTCTTTTGACGGACTATTATGTCCGAATATTTGTACGGGTTCAGAAGGACATCATGGTAGAAATGAGTTTGCCTGTATCGAGGATATGGAGAAGATTGTGGAAATTTTATTAAATTTGGTTGACATAACAGCTAAGTAATAACAGGATTTTAGTCTTTGCGACGTTAAGAGACAAAATCTGCTATGGAACTTTTCTCAAATTAATGTTATACTATCTATGGACACAAACGCATAAGGAGATTATTTACAATTTTTTCGTATCCCGAAGTGCAGTTATAGTTACGGTTCACTTCCCTATCAAGGCAGAGGGAATCGGGAGGTATTATACATGAAGCAAAAAGTGAAAATAAAGGGACACCTGAAATCATATCTTCAGACCACCCTGATCTTGGGAATATTGTTGACTTTGGTAAATATCGGAATCTACTTTCTTGATATAAAGTCGGGCATCTGTGTTTCAGGATTCCTGTTAATATACCTGATTGCGATGTCTACTCTATTATATAGAAATAAGTCCATAATTATGAATGAATTTATCAGTTTTGCTACGCAGTATGGACAGATACAGAGAACCCTGCTGCGGGATTTGGAACTTCCCCATGTGCTGATGGATGATGATGGAAAGATTATATGGATGAATGCGGCTTTTGAGCAGGTGATACATAAGGAAAAGGGCTATCGGAAACCGATCTCCACAATATTTTCCTCTGTCACAAAGGAAAAGTTTGAGTTTGAGCAGGATACTGAGATGGAGATTGCTTATGAGGAGCATGAATACATCTTTAAGATGAAACGGATTTCCATCAAGGATGTCTTGGACAATAGCGAGGTGATCGAGAGCGCCGGGAATGAGAATTTTCTGATAGCGGGGTATCTGTTTGATGAAACGGCATTGAAACGGGCACTTCGCGAGCGCGATGAACAGAGCCTTGCAGTGGGCATGCTTTATATTGACAATTACGATGAAGCGCTTGAGAGCGTGGAGGATGTCAGAAGGTCGTTGCTGATGGCGTTGATCGACAGGAAGATCAACAAGTATATCACATCGATTGACGGGATTGTGAGAAAGACAGAGAAGGACAAATATCTGATCATTATGCGCAAGAAGGCGCTGATGAATCTGAAGGAATCACGGTTTGAACTGTTAGAGGATGTCAAGACAGTGAATATCGGAAATGAGATGGCTGTGACAGTAAGTATTGGTGTGGGGGTTGATGCGCCTACATATGCCCAGAACGCTGAGTTTGCGCGCACTGCAATTGATCTGGCGCTGGGACGCGGCGGAGATCAGGCGGTGGTGAAGTCGCCGGATTCCATTGTCTATTATGGTGGGAAGAGTCAGCAGATTGAAAAAAATACGCGTGTGAAGGCGCGTGTAAAGGCGAATGCCCTTCAGGAGATTATCACAAGCAAGGACAAGGTGTTGATCATGGGACACCGACTGGCGGATGCAGATGCGTTTGGTGCGGCAGTGGGAATCAGCTGTATTGCAAGGGCACTTGGCAGGAAGCCGCATATTGTCATCAATGATATCACGACTTCACTGAGACCGCTTGTGGAGCTTTTCCGGGATAGGAATATCTATGAGGAAAATTTTATCATAGGCAGCACGGAGGCGTTGGAAATAGCGGATAACAGCACTGTGCTGATCGTTGTGGATGTCAACAAACCTAGCATTACAGAGTGCTCGGACTTGATCAAGAGCTGTAGGACAGTCGTGGTTCTGGATCATCACAGACAGGGCTCGGAGGTTATAGAGAATGCTACGCTGTCCTATGTGGAGCCATACGCATCGAGCACTTGCGAGATGGTGGCAGAGGTAGTACAGTATATAGCAGGCACTGTCAAGGTGCGCAGCAACGAGGCAGACTGCATGTATTCCGGCATAATGGTAGACACGAATAATTTTACGACAAAAACGGGCGTCAGAACTTTTGAAGCGGCAGCGTTTCTGCGAAGGTGCGGAGCTGATGTGACGAGAGTCAGGAAGATGTTTAGGGATGGCGCGCAGGAATACAAGGCAAAGGCAGAGACTGTACGAAATGCTGAGATATACAAGAATGCATATGCTATGGGAATCTGTCCATCAGAGGGATTGGACAGTCCGACAGAAATCGGTGCGCAGGCTGCCAATGAGCTGCTTGGTATCAATGGCATCAAGGCAAGTTTTGTAATGACAGAATATAATGGCAAGATCTATATTTCAGCGAGATCGATCGATGAGGTGAATGTACAGATCATCATGGAGCGTCTTGGTGGCGGCGGGCACATGAATATTGCTGGTGCGCAGCTGACAGATACCACTTCGGAGCGGGCAATGTTCGTCGTGAAGGAGACGCTGAATCAGATGCTTGAAGAAGGTTCTATATAAGATGCGTATTATTGCAAATATGTGCGTATGCAATTGCGTATGCAATTACAGAAAGGACAAAAATATCATGAAAGTAATATTATTGGAAGATGTAAAATCCGTAGGAAAAAAGGGAGATCTGGTGGAGATTAAGGAAGGCTATGCCAAGAATTTTATCATTCCCAAGAAGCTGGGAGTGGAAGCCACTGATGCGAATAGAAATACACTAAAGCTACAGAAGCAGAATGAGGAGAAGATTGCCAGGGAGCAGCTTGAGGCGGCACAAGCTCTTGCTGCCGAGATTGAGCAGATGACAGTCAGGATGGAGATCAAGGGGGGAGAAGGCGGAAAGACGTTTGGCTCCGTGTCCTCCAAGGAGATTGCCAAGGCAGTGGCAGATCAGTACGGCAAGGAAATTGACAAGAAGAAGATACAGCTCAGTGAGGCGATCAAGGCGGCTGGAACGCATGAGGTTACGGTGAAACTGCATCCCAAGGTATCGGCAAAGCTCAAAGTGCATGTTGCATGTGTGTAGGAGGTTGAGTGATGCCGGAAATGGATGAGGCGGTTTTAAAGAGAGTCCTGCCTCACAGCATCGAGGCAGAGCAGTCGGTCATCGGGTCCATGCTGATGGACAAGGAAGCGATCACCATAGCAAGTGAGCAGATCAGCGGCGAGGACTTTTATGGGAAACAGTATGGTATTCTCTTTGATGCCATGGTGGAGCTTAATGATGAGGGAAAGCCGGTTGACCTTGTGACACTGCAGGAGAGGCTCAAGGAAAAAGGTGTACCGCCTGAGATATACAGTCTCGAGTACATAAGGGATGTAATGGCTGCGGTGCCGACTTCGGCAAACATTAAGCATTATGCAAACATCGTGGCGGAAAAAGCTGTTTTGAGAAAGCTGATTCGCGTCAACGAGGAGATTGCAAACAGCTGTTATGCGCAGAATGACTCGTTGGAATCCATATTGGAGGTTTCTGAGAAGAGTATATTTGATATTATACAGAAGCGAAACAGCGGCGATTTCGTGCCGATTAGACAGGTTGTCATGAACGCGATGAATCTGATCGAGGAGGCGTCTAAGAACAAGGGTGCTGTGACAGGGATTGCGACAGGATTTCTCGATCTGGACTACAAAACTGCGGGAATGCAGCCCTCCGATCTGATACTGATCGCAGCGCGTCCTTCCATGGGAAAAACTGCGTTTGTATTAAACATTGCGCAGCATGTGGCATTCCACGACAATAAGTCTGTTGCCATTTTTTCCTTGGAGATGTCCAAAGAGCAGCTTGTCAATCGACTGTTATCTCTGGAATCCAAGGTGAACTCACAGGCAATCAGGACAGGAAATATGAAGGATGACGAGTGGGAGCGCCTGATCGAGAGCGCTGACGTGATCGGCAGATCAGGTCTTCTGATTGATGACACGCCGGGCATCAGCATCGGGGAACTCCGTTCCAAGTGCAGGAAATTCAAACTTGAGTATGATGTGCAAATGATCATTATCGACTATTTGCAGCTGATGACGGGTTCAGGTAAGAATAATGAGTCGAGACAGCAGGAAATTTCAGATATATCAAGGTCTCTGAAGGCTTTGGCGCGTGAACTTCACGTGCCCGTCATAGCGCTTTCCCAGCTCTCGCGTGCTGTGGAACAGAGACCAGATCACAGACCAATGCTTTCCGATCTGAGAGAGTCAGGTGCGATCGAGCAGGATGCCGATGTTGTCATGTTTATCTATCGCGATGACTATTACAATAAGGATACTGAGATGAAAAACGTGGCGGAGATCATTATTGCGAAACAGAGAAACGGTGCGATTGGAACGATCAATCTGGCGTGGCTGCCGGATTATACGCAGTTTGCAAATTTAGCAAAATAATCATATTACAGAAGAGGACAGGGTGAGGACCAGTCCTCTTTTTCTTTATAAAATCGACAAATTGGTATCATAAATGACAAGAAAGGAGTAGCAAAGTGGTAAAAGAAAGGTATTTGATCAACGAGGCTGCAAAAGAAGTACATGTGGAATCACACGTTCTAAGATACTGGGAGGAGGAACTGGGACTGCCCATCAAGCGGAATGAGCAGGGACACAGAATATATACACAGGAGGATATCGACAGATTTATTGCGATCAAGGATCTGAAGGATCAAGGTTTGCAGCTAAAGGCGGTGAAGACGATATTAGATCAGATACATAGTGATAATGGAGGCGATGAGGATATGAGGGCAGGCAATCCATTTGCACAAAAGCAGTTGACGAAAATAACAAAATTAGGGGAGGCAAAGATGGCAGCAATAAAGAATTCAGAGGATGCGAAGTGGAATGAGCGGTTTGGAAGAAAGCATGAAGCAATAGCGGGTACATCAAATACAGAAGAAAAGAACAAACATTCTAGTGAGGGCGGCAGAACGGATATGAAAAATATGATTGAGATCAAGGAAATGAGATCGCTTGACGCCATGGAAGGCTCTTCCAGACCAGATTATTCCCAAAATGACCGACTTCCAGAGGCTGGACAAGCACAGACACTGAGACTGCAGTACCTGTTTCAGAAGCTGATCAAGGATGCAGTAGCTGCCAATAATAAGGAGATGGCAGACCAACTAGTTGCGCGCATCACGGAGAATGTGAAAGGCGATCTGTGCAAGGAACTTGACTATCAGTTCCGGCTTATGGAGGAGCGTGATGAGGAGAGAGTGAACACTAGACATGAGCTGGAGGACAAGCGCAATGAAGAGTACTATAAGCGGATAGATGAATTACTGCGGCAGTACAGCGGCAAAAATGGCAGGTTTAAGGATAAAAATAAGGAAAAGAATAAGGAGAAACAAAAGGAAAAGACAATAGAATTTCCAAATGCAAAAGAGAAAAAAGAGCCAAAGGCAAAGAAGGAGTTTCACTTTTTTAAAAAGGCTGTGGAGGCAAAGTAGAAAAAATAAAAAAAGGTGTTGTCGGACAGCAACACCTTTTTAAATATACACGCCGATGCAATTGCAAAAGCAAAATGCTTAAGCCTGATCGATAGAGCCTGTAGGGCATGCGCCTGCGCAAGAACCGCAGTCGATGCACTTATCTGCGTCAATCTCAAATTTGCCATCGCCCATGCTGATCGCGCCAACCGGACACTGGGACTCACAAGCTCCACAAGAAACGCATGCATCTGAAATCTGATATGCCATAGTACAAATTCCTCCTTTTATCATTCTATTATTTGTTGTAGCAGACTGCATTATTGTCAGATCGCTACAAATCACAGCCACATGACAAATATTTGAAATAAGTTTGATAAATACTTGTCAATACAGATATTTTAATATAAATTTGTTCGAAATACAAGGCATAAAATATAAAATCTTGTAAAGTTTCTGATAAAATACACAGCCTATTTTATTGGTAAACCGCGCCGCTCGCGAATGCCGTTTAAGATATATTGTTTCAGCTCTGGAACCTTGCCCTTATCCATCTCAGGAACACCTTCAAGGCGGTATTTCATGCCGAGTTCGTCATACTTTTTCTTGCCCATGGTGTGATAAGGGAGCACGTCAAGCGCCTTGAGGTTTTTGAGTCCACCGATAAAATAACCCAGCTTGTGAAGATCATTTGGATCATCTGTAATGCCAGGAACAACGACATGGCGGATCCAGATTTCCACATTCTTGCTGTCGAGGTATTCTGCAAAGGCAAGAATGCCATCGTTTGGCTGATGTACCAGTTCCTTGTGTTTCTCAGGATCAATATGTTTGATATCAAGCATCACAAGATCTGTTACCTCACAGAGCTTGTCTAACTTGGCAAGCCACTCGGGATTGCCGTCCGGACGGTAAGCAATGCCGGAGCTGTCCAGACAGGTATGGATGCCGCGCTCATGCGCCAACGTAAAGAGCTCCAGCAGAAAATCAATCTGCATCAGCGGTTCACCGCCGGTCACAGTGATGCCGCCGTCCTTGTAAAAGGGCTTATTCCGTTCATAGTTTTCCAGTATTTCCTCTGGTTCCATCAGAGTTCCGGCGTTCATCTCCCAAGTGTCTGGGTTGTGGCAGTAAGCGCATCTCATAGGGCAGCCCTGTACAAAGACAACATAACGGACACCGGGACCGTCAACTGTACCAAATGATTCTAAAGAATGAATTCTTCCTTGCATAGTATCAACCTTTCCTGTATCATAATGATTTGATATACTCATTATACCCTATTTTTCCCAAATGAGGTATATTTTTGAGACACTTTTTTCTTTTTCATCGTCTAATGTATGTAAGGAACAGTCGCGACAGTTCCTAAAGCAAGGATCATTCTTTACAATAATGAAATAGAGAGGAAAGAGCGGCATGAATAACTTGGTAAAACGTGCCCAGAGAGGGGACGCAGATGCGTTTACAGAGTTGATGCAGTCACAGATGCAGAATATGTACAAAGCGGCAAGAGCAATCCTGAACAATGACGAGGATGTAGCAGACGCTGTGGCAGACACACTCCTTGTGTGCTGGGAAAAGATAGAACAGCTTAGGAAGGTGGAGTTTTTCCGGACATGGATGACGAAAATACTGATCAATAAGTGCAACGATATTCTGAGAAAAAAGAAAGAACTGCATTACGACGATGAGCTGCAGGAGTTTCCAGAGGAGACGCAGGAATACAATAATGTGGAGTGGATGGAAGTGATGAAATGTCTGGACGAAAAGTACAGATTAGTGATGATTCTCTACTACGTAAATGGACTGACTACTGCACAGATCAGTGAGGTGTTGAATATGCCAGCGAGTACAGTGCGGACGAGACTGGCAAGAGGGCGTGAACAGATAGCAATAGTCTATCAGATTGGCGAGAAGCGCAATGGGAATCGGAATGTGAGTGAGGCAGCAAACGGAGGTAGAATATGAAGAAGGAAAAGGCGATCGAGACATTGCAGATGGATATTGTGATTCCAGATATTGTCCAGCAGAGAGCAGACCTTGTATTTGGGCAGATCAAGCAGGAAAAGGCAGGAAAGGGAGGAAAGACGATGATATATTCAGGAAAAGCGGCGCGAAAAGGTATGTGGATCGCTGTGGCGGCAGTGGTATTGGTGTTAGGCACTGTGGCGTGTGCGGCATATATGCATTGGAGCAGCGGAATGGAGGAAAAATTTAATGCCACACAGGAGCAGAAGGAGTATTTGGAGGAGAGTCAGATCACAATGCCAATGAGCAATAGTGTCACAAAGGAAGGGATTACCGTTACAGTGCAGCAGAGTATTGTGGATGCCCATTTTGCACACATTTCTTTCCGGGTAGACGGATATCACGTTGAGGAAGGTGTACAGCCTGATTTTGAATATGTGGTCACGACAGTCGATGGTGATTATCCCAGTGCAACGGGAGGGAGTTTTTTTGACAACCTGCATGTTGACAGTAATGGCAACTTCACATATACCGATGGGACTCCTGTCAAAGAGACCGCAGACGGGAGCATCATTGCAAAGTATGAAAATGATGATTGCAGTATGGAATACATAATGACACTGATGACAAACCAGAAAGATAACAGTTTCATAGGAAAACCAATCCACATTGAGTTTCAAAATCTGGGAACAGTCAGCAAAGCAGCATATACGCCGGATATTAATGCCACATGGACCTTTGATTTTACACTGGAGGCGTCTGAGCAGGTCAGGACAATCGAATTGTCGCAGTCACTTGGGGACAGCGGTGCCACAGTAACAAAAGCGGAGATCTCGCCGATTTCATTCTATGTTGAGTACAACTTCCCGCTGCAGAAAGTAGGAATTGACGGGGTGGATGAAGCCGGAAATGCGATCCAGTCCACCACATTTGCGGAGGCACCACGGCTTACAGGAGTACGCCTGAAGGACGGAACTCAGCTCACAGGCATTACACAAGGTGGTTCGGAGGGATACAATCCTGATGATACTAACACTTATATATTATATTGTGCAATTGACCATATCATCGATCCTGCAGAAGTGGACGCACTGTTGTTTGTCAAAACAAGACCTGAAACACAGCAGGAGTATTACAATATGCCGGAAGATAAGTTGTATATTGTGCCATTAAATTAAAAAGCGAACAGATTGCAATGCATAGATTAGAAATAATCCATGCATTTGTTTTAAAAAGTAAGCAAAAAGATGCAAAAAGTGCTTTACAGTTGTGCAAAAAGCAAGTAGAATAGAAGTGATAGGTTACTATGGTAGAGATTTTTCGTACCAGTTTTCAATTAATGGAGGAAGTCATTATGGATAATAATGTCAAATGTGAGATGTCACAGTCAGAGAGCCTGATTATGGATTATTTGTGGAAGAATGATGGTGGAAAAGGCTTTAGTGAGATTATGGAATATCTGAATGGGGAATTGCATAAAAACTGGAAAAAGCAGACAATCAATACATTTATCAGACATTTAATCGACAAAGGACTGATATCAGCGGATGCCAGCCAGAAAAGCCGGCGCTATTCCGCAGCGTTGACCCCTGCGCAGTATGCGCGTGGGAAAGCGAATAAAATCCTGGCAGATTATTATGACGGATCGATTGAGGTATTTATATCAGCGCTCACCGGAGGAAAGCAGCTCAGCAAGAAATCTGTGGACGAGCTGCACGGGCTGGTGGAAAGCGAACTTTGATGCAGCGGGATACATCGCTGAAAGATTTTACGACTCGTCGCCGATCTGTCATATCAATGGCAAATTCCCTCTGTATCGGCATCAACTAAAATCCCTTATGAGCCCCTATGCATAAAAAGCCCTGAGAAACGTCTCAGGGCTTTAGTCGTGCTTAAATTAGATAGCCTCGTGGAATGTACGAGAGATAACGTCTGCCTGCTGCTCCGGTGTCAACTTGATGAAGTTAACAGCGTATCCAGATACACGGATTGTCAGCTGAGGATAGTTCTCAGGATGCTTCTGAGCATCTAACAGAGTGTCTCTGTTGAGAACATTTACGTTAAGATGATGGCCGCCCTTTGTTGCATAGCCATCTAATAATGAAACTAAGTTATCAACCTGTGCTGTATTGTTTGCCATAGTTATATACCTCCTAATATTGTTTCAATCGTTATTTATTCATTATCCAATCCCTCATGGAGTGTTGGTACACTGCATGCCATGGGATTGCTGGAACAGTCTGTACATCCAAGTGTCTGGACTTCTTTTGTGGAAGCGTCCTCGCTGACATCTACATTGAAATGTCCCACAGCTTTCTCACTGGAGAAACCAGCATCAAGCTGTGATACAAGGTCGTCAATCATTGATTTCTCATCCATAAACTACACCTATTCCTCTCTTTTATATAGCAGCTGCAGGAGTTCCTGCAGCTGATTTGTACGAATTGTTCAGGTCAAGCTCGATATCTCCAGAGAAGACCAAGGGCTTTTCTGGCACGAAACTAATTATTCAGGTCAAGTTCAATATCTCCAGAAAAGACCTTAGCTTCCTTACCAAGAGCGTTCGGAATGATTGTAAAGGTATTTGAGATACCATCCTGTGCATCCTTGAACGGAAGCTTTGATACAGAAGACAGAGAAGCTACTGCACCATGTGTATCACGTCCATGCATTGGGTTTGCACCAGGAGCAAACGGCTGTCCCTTCTTACGTCCATCAGGTGTGTTACCTGTAGCCTTACCATATGTTACATTAGATGTAATTGTAAGGATAGAAGTGGTGGGAACACCATTTCTGTAGGTATGATGTCTTCTGATTGCTGTCATAAACTTGTGAACGATATCCTGTGCGATCAGGTCAACGCGGTCATCGTCATTACCATACTTAGGGAAATCGCCAGTTGTCTCGAAGTCAACAATGATGCCGTCCTCGTCGCGAATCGGTTTTACCTTGGCATACTTAATTGCTGATAAAGAGTCAGCAACAATAGAAAGACCAGCAACACCTGTAGCAAAGTATCTCTTAACATCTCTGTCATGAAGAGCCATCTCTGCTCTCTCATAGCAGTATTTGTCATGCATGTAGTGGATGATATTCAGTGTATTTACATACACATCTGCCTGCCACTCAAGCATATCCATGAATTTGCTGTATACATCATCGTAGTCAAGAACGTCACCCTCAACAGGACGATACTTAGGACCAACCTGCTTCTTGGTAACTTCGTCCACACCGCCATTCAAAGCGTAGAGTAAGCACTTAGCAACGTTTGCACGAGCTCCGAAGAACTGCATTTCCTTACCAATAACCATAGAAGATACGCAGCAAGCGATACCATAATCGTCACCGTGTGTAACACGCATCAGATCGTCGTTCTCGTACTGGATAGAAGAAGTCTGGATCGACATCTTTGCACAGTATCTCTTCCAGTTCTCAGGAAGTCTTGTAGACCAAAGTACTGTTAAGTTCGGCTCTGGGCTGGGTCCGAGGTTTGTCAATGTGTTCAGATAACGGAAGGACATCTTTGTTACCAGAGGACGTCCGTCTACGCCAACACCGCCGAGTGACTCTGTTACCCATACAGGATCGCCTGCGAAGATCTGGTTGTATTCAGGAGTACGAGCAAACTTGATCAGACGAAGCTTCATGATGAAGTGGTCAACAAACTCCTGAATCTGCTCCTCTGTGAATGTTCCGTTCTTTAAGTCTCTCTGTGCGTAGCAATCAAGGAATGTAGATGTACGGCCAAGAGACATAGCTGCACCGTTCTGCTCTTTAACTGCACATAAGTATCCGAAATAAGTAGCCTGGATTGCTTCCTGTACGTTTGTAGCCGGCTTAGAAATATCACAGCCATAAGAAGCAGCCATTTCTTTCATCAGCTTCAAAGCAACCATCTGCTCTGAAAGCTCTTCGCGAAGACGAATCACATCATCGGTCATAACGCGGCCTGTGGAATCCTTCTGAGCCTGCTTATCCTCGATCAGTCTGTCGATACCATAGAGAGCAACTCTTCTGTAGTCACCGATGATACGTCCACGTCCATAAGCATCGGGAAGACCTGTGATGATGTGTGATGAACGGCATGCTCTCATCTCCTGATTGTAAGCGTCGAAACATCCTGCATTGTGTGTTTTTCTGTGTGTAGAGAAGAACTCACTGATCTCAGGATCTACTTCGTAGCCGTTGTCTGAGCAGGCTTTCTCTGCCATTCTGATACCGCCATAAGGCTGTAAAGAACGCTTGAAAGGCTTATCTGTCTGGAAACCAACGATCGTCTCCTTGCTCTTGTCGAGGTATCCCGGACCATGAGAAGTAATGGTAGAGATAACCTTTGTGTCCATGTCAAGTACACCGCCGGCTTCTCTTTCCTTCTTCTGAAGATCAAGAACCATGTCCCATAAATCCTTTGTGTTCTGTGTAGGTCCTGCTAAGAAAGCCTCATCTCCTTCATATGGTGTGAAATTCTTCTGAATGAAGTCACGTACATTGATCTCGCTTTCCCATTTGCCACCTACAAAATCTTTCCATTCTGGTCTCATTTTGCAAAGCCTCCTAAAATATAAATTTAATTTTTATGCGGTATGACACCGCTGGTTACTGAAATTTAGAATGTTAAATGTTACGAAATTGTGAAATCCTGTCTAACATCTATAACTGTATTATATCCTCAATTTTGTATACACGTCAACACTATTCTTTGTACTTTTTTGTGTACAGAGGGTTAAAATTTATTAAAAATTTGTGAATTTTAACGGAGAGTTTGTATCCTCTCTGCATTATGCCATGCGAAATTGCCCCATGATGTCAAAGTCATATACCATGACTTGATGCATCTTACTGTTATGTGTTCTCTGATGTACATGGCTGTCTCTTGTGCGCGGGGGGAGGGACATGGTACAATGAACTTCATAAGGAGACTATATATAGATGAGAAAGCGAAGAAAAGGGACGAAGGAACTCCGGCAGGCTGATCAGGATTTTTCTGCATTTCTAAAAGGAGTGCGGGAAGAATCGGGCGTGTCAGACGAAGTGCTGGGAGAAGGTTTGGTAGAAGCAAGCCTGCTTTCGAAGATTGAGAACGGACAAAGACCAGCCGGAAAAATGCTGCGGAACCGTCTGCTGGGCAGGCTGGGAGTCGCGACGGATCTGCATGAAAACCTGCTGGACAAGGAGGACTATGCGATATGGGAGATGCAGCAGGAGATCCTGTATGCCATTGAACAGAAAGCATTTCAAAAGGTACAAAAACTGATCGGGGCTTTTGAAAGACAGGATCCGGCAGGGGATAAGATCAAGTCCCAGTTCTGCCATGTCATAAAAGCGGAGTTATTGAAACAGCAGGGGGCAGACTGCGCAAAACTCGGCAGCTGTTATGAAACGGCGGTGCGCATTACAGTACCAGAAGTGGAACAGATTTACGTGAGGGAAAAAGCGCTGTCCGTTGTGGAAATCAACATGGTGCTGGAATATGAGTTTTATAAAAAAGAAAATGGCACCATGGCAGAAGAGTTTGCCGCAAAGTGCCAGTATCTGATGGGATATGTGGAAAAATCCCTTTATGATACATTATCAAAAGCAAAAATATACCCTAAGATTGCGTTTTACTACTTGCGGGATCTTTTATCCGGCGGTGGGGAAGTGACAATAACCAGCAGGAAAAAAGCTTTGCAGGTCTGTGACCGGGCAATTGAGATGCTACGCGATACACAGTGGGCATTTTATCTGGTGGAACTGCTGGAGTGCAAAAGGGAGATATTGACACAGATCATAAACTGCCCTGCAGGAAACGGGAATGAACAGGGGATAGAGGAGTATATAGCAGCCCTTCAGGAGAGCGTGGAGATGGAAGAACTGCTGAAGAAACTATATGCGGAATATGGGATACCGGAATATATGCAGGACTGCACTTACCTGTACCGGCAGCGGTGGGTATTCTCGATCGGGGATGTCCTGCGCATCCGCAGGAACATGTATGGAATGACGCAGCAGGAGGTGTGTGCGGGCATCTGCTCGGTAAAATCACTGCGCAGGGCGGAGAAGAAGCTGGTCAATATGCAGCGGGAAGCGCTTGGACAGGTGATGCGGAGGCTTGGCTTGTCCAAGGAGATCCAGAAGACGGATCTTGTGACAAACGACAGGAAAGCACTTGAGTTAAATCTGGAACTGATGCGCTGCCGGAATAACCGTGAGACCGGACGGGCAAGGGAAGTGCTGAACCAGTTAAAGGAAGCGCTCTGTCTGGAGATACCAGAAAACAGGCAGTATGTAATGGAAGCCGAAGCGTCACTGGACCTGATGGAAGGGAAGATCACAGGGGAAGCATTTGCTGCAAGGGAAAAAGCGGCGCTCCAGTGTACACTGGATCTGCAGAGACTGCGTGATGTTGGGGAGCTCTATCTGACGGAGATGGAGATGGTCTGTATTCGGAAAAGCATACAATGGCTTGACGAAACAGAAAAAAGGAAGCAGATAGATTTTATGCTGCATTTCTTTGAGAAGTTTGAGCAGGAAAACCTGCTGGCAGATTACATTGCCATATATGAATTTGTCATTATGCTTATTGCGAGCGAACTGGGAAATATGGGCGAGTATCAGCTTGCAACAGGGTTGAGCAGAAAGGCGTTGAAGGAAGTGCTCAAGTGCAGGAGGCTTGGTGCAGCGGATGAATTTGTCTATGACATGTTGTGGAATGCCAAGGAGCAGAAAGCTCGTGATGGACAGCAATTGGGTAAAGAAAAAATGACTGATGGATTAAGGGCGTGTCTCGCACTCAGTCATTTTTGCAGACAGGTTTTTGATGAAAGTTTTTATTCTGATAAACTCAATCAATTAATGTGTTCGTCATGAATGGGTTTATCGTTACAAGGAGAAACAGATTCATCCCCAGCATAAGGATTCCCCGGCAAAGTTTGCGCTGCGATAACACTATTCTGTATAATAATAACAAGTGCAAGAGTTAACAGCATTTTTTTGAAATTTGATCTTTTCATATATCAACACCTCCATTTTTTAGATATCTTCAATGTATCTGAATTTGTGATCATATACAAGGGACAGAATTGTCAAGTTATCATACTTGACAATTCTGTCCCTTGTCTGACCGGATAAAAAGATTGTAACATAATCTTATAAGTAATCGCTTGGTCAAATTTACTTCTGCGAATTGCTGTATCTGTTATTATGCTGATAAAAAATCCGAAGGCATAACGTATTGATTTGATTATTCGTAAAGATTAAAGTAATCCCCCAGTTTTTGAATTTTTGGATTATAACAAAATTTGGTGGACATGTACGACAAAAAGCGTTGACAGATAATCGGCTCTCTTCATGGGTAATCAACACCTTTCTTTTATGGATGGGGAACGAAACCATGGCTTATCCCAAACCAGCACACCAGTCTAACCCTCGCGTTATCAGCATTCCGCCAGTAGAAATATCCTGCTGGTGGCTAAAACTGGGGATGCAGCATTTGTGTCATAGCTCTTGGCGTAATGTCCGGGCTGCAGGCTTTCGCGGCAATCACCATAAGGTGTCGCAGGAGGTGCACGGCAGTGACCACAGCTACGGTTCTCATGGGAACCCTTATAGCATTTGGGAGCCTTGGCATAAAGTAACATATTGAATAGATGATGAAAAGATCAGCCAGCACTCTTGGAGGACAATCCTCTTGATTTGGTATCATAGAATGATCTTGCTGATTGCAATCAGCAAAAACGGCTGCACATTCTTACGTATTTGCCAAGGTTTTTAAAAAAGTTGAGAAATTTTTTTAGGGAAAGATGAAACATATTATGAGTAAAAACAGTTTTCTTGCATGTATTTGTGTTCTGTCTGCTTTGGATTTGAATCAGACATTCAACTGCAGAATAAAAGGAGGTGTGCAATAAAATGGAAAAAATATTACCAATTATTATGCCGCCAAGTGAAACATACCATAACAGTTCATTTACTATGGGAATTGTATTGGCGAACGACAATATTAAAAATGCTTTCTATAATTATTATCACAACATTGAGTGTAGTAAAACAAATTACATGAACCAGATCAACTTGCATTTCGAGGATTTCGACTGGGAACCATTCAGAAAAGATGGTTTGGCTGAGACGAATTGTTTTCACGTTAAAAATATCGCAAAAGAGTGTTTTGTCGGATTTATAAAAGAAAGGATTGATCAGGACAATTATATTCTGTTGTACATGATTGATGAGTATTATTTAAGCTATACGACAAGTTATGGAATCCAGCATTATATACATGATACTTATATTTATGGATATCGCGATGATAAGTTTTGTGTTATGGCTTATTCTAAAAGGAAGTTGCGACTGCTTGAAATAGATGCAAATGAAGTGGTGGAAGCTCTCTATTGTCAAATGACAGATGAACCAGATACTAAATTTAGCACTTTCAGAATAGCTTCATCTTATGTTTCAATTAACATTGATAAAATCAAAAAAGGGATACAAGATTTTCTTGAGAAGGGAGTTGATGAAACCAATGCATATGGAATACAAACTTATAAAGTCATTAAGGAATGCACGAAAGCCAAAGTTGAAGGAAGAAAAGAAGAGGATGAGTCACTTGATCTAAGGATTTTTCGACTGATATGGGAGCATAAGAAGATTTTCCTTCTCCATTTTGAAAAATTAAATGAACTGCAAGGGGATAAATTTAAGCCCATCGTTGAAAAAATGGAGGAAATAGAACATATTGCCAGGCTATTATTTATGCTTGCCTTGAAGTTCACGGTCACAAAAAAACCAGACATACTGACAAGGTTAATTGATATACTGACAAAGTTGGAAATAAAAGAAAAGGCGTGTTACGGCGAGGCAATTCAGTTATTGTAATGGCGGATTATCATAGATGGAACGTTATATGGTCCCTATTTTACTAGAGCGTGTTTGAAAAATGCTTTCTGTCAGATGTGCGTCACAATTTGTGGGAGATTTGTGCCAAATGAAGGCGGCGTAGGAGGCAAAGACATAAAGGGCAATGCCTTATGTCAACTGAATTTGGTGCAGATATCACGCAAATTGGTGAATACGACGCTTTGGCGTCGTTATGCAGATGGCAGGAATGATTTTTCAAACACGCTCTAGTCCGTTTTAGTGAACTTTTAACGTTTAAGATAACTCATATATACACTAATAAATATTTGTTAAAGTTAACCGATAATATGGATAATAAATGTGAAATTGAAGATGTATCATCAATAAAAATGGAAGATTTTGACACCTTAATATTGGGGCATATAAGTGAATTAGTAAAGCTTGTTAAATATAATCAAATTGAGAAAATTATTGATAAATGTATTCTGCAACATAAAAATATTTATGCCTTTGATGATACGATGTATTCCTATTATTTGAGAAAAAAGGGCGATCCTGAAAAATTCTTTTTTCCTTCTGTTACAAAGCAAGATATCCCTTATGAAACAAAAGGGAAACTTTACAACATAAATGTACCTGTTTTAGGAGTGTTTGGTACAGATGCAAACCAGGGAAAATTTACCCTCCAGCTTGAGCTTAGAAAACGGTTTATGGAGGCAGGATATGACATTGAACAGTTGGGAACAGAGCCAAACTCGTTACTATTTGGGTTTCAACATATTTATCCTATGGGGTTTAATAAAGGGGTTTTCATTCATGGATATGAAGCCATTGCAACATTAAATAATTATATGCATCAAATGGAAATGGCAAATCCAGATGTGATTATTGTGGGATGTCAATCCGGAACCGCCCCAGAGGCAAGTTATCATTTGGATCATTTGAATTTGTCGCAATATGAATTTCTACTGGGAACACAACCAGATACTGTTATACTATGCGTTAGTGGACATCAAAATTCAGATTATATCATGAGAAATGTGAATTTAATTGAATCCGCTACAAACGCAACAGTAATTGCACTCGTATTATTCCCGCAAATGCGGAAAATGGAGGGTATGAGTAATTTACGACGTTTTCGACGCATCGAAGATAGTGAAAGATTACAGATTTGTACTCGTTTATCTGAAGAGACATCCTTGCCTTGCTATGACCTGTCATCTTCAGAAGATTTAGATCGTCTTTTTGAGTTGGTTATTTGTTACTACGGGGAGGAATAACATGAAGAAAACTGAAACATTCTGGAAACTGATCATCAAAAAGCCTTATGCAGCGCTGGCCGCAACCCTGTTGATCATGGTACAGGCGGTTCTAAATGTTTCGGAGGTTGTGCTCCTTCAACGTTTTATTGACGGATTTTCCAGTCTCCAATGGGCGCAGTCTGCCCTTTTTGCCCTCGGGATCTCTGCAGTCTACGCTTTTTATTACATCCAGACGCCACTGCTTGGTTATCTGAAGGATAAAATCCGCCTGCAGCTGCGTATCTATTTGGAGCAGACTATCATCGAAAAAACAGCTCGCATCTCTGTTGCGGCACTGGAAGATATGGAGAACCAGGCTCTCATTGCCCGGGTGCAGGACAACCCGGAAGCCCGTTATGCAAATGGTTTTTTTTCCGGGGTGCAGATCCTGGGAGGGATCGTAGGAACCGTTGGTGTCCTGGCGCTGGTTGTGGAGAACGCCCCCTACTTCTTGCTGGCCATCCTGCTACTCCTAGCTCTGATGGTCATCACATTCCGCCTGATCGCAAAGAGTAGGCTGGCCATGTATCAGAGCAGGCAGGAAATTGGCAGGAGGAGCGATTACCTGTCCGGTTTGCTGTTTGACCGGCGCCTGGCTCAGGAGAAAAAGCTGTTTGGATATACGCCTTATATCCAGAAGCTCTATGAGGAGGAGACCATCCGGTCCAACAGGAAGATGCTGGGCAGCATATTGGTCTCCAACATGACCTTATGGGTGTATGATAACATCACCTTCCTGTTTTCCGCGTCTGCCTACCTGCTGTTCCTGCTTCCCCTGTACCGGGGAGAAATGGAAATCGGATTATATATCTCCATCATCCCGGCATTGGCAAGGCTGGGGGCGTTCTTTGTGGCGGTGGGCAGCGAGCACTGGCCGTCCTATCAGGAGTACCGAGCGTGCTGGGAGGATCTGGGAAAGCTTTACGCCCTGCCGGAGCAGTATTATGTCCAGGAGGAAGCAGATAACTCCCCCCTACCCTTTCATGAGATTAAGGGGGAAAAGATCGTGTTCCATTATCCTGGCCAGGAGAAGCCGGTGCTGGACGGACTGGATTTTACCTTCCATGCGGGGAAGAATTATGCATTGGCAGGGGAGAACGGCTGCGGGAAGACGACCCTGGTGAAGCTGCTAATGGGATTTTACCGGCCGGACAGCGGCATCATTACAATTGATGGGGTAAATATACAGGAGATGGAGTTTGGAAAACTGCAACGTTATTTTTCCGCAGTTTTCCAGGATTTCAACCGTTATGATTATACAATAAAGGAAAATATTGTAATCTCCCGCATGGGAAAGGAAGATTCAAAGAAGGATATGAGTCGGGCGGCCCAGGAGGCAGGGCTGGATGCCTGGATCGCATCCTGTCCGGATGCTTATGAGACAAAGCTGGGGAATCTGGAGGAGGGAGGCATGGATCTCTCCGGCGGCCAGTGGCAGCGCCTGTCCATCGCCCGTATGCTATACCGCAGGGCTGGAATCTGTATCTGGGATGAACCCACTGCTGCGATGGATCCCTTGGCGGAATCCCGCCTCTACGGAGATTTCCTTTCCAAACGCGAGGAGGGGTGTGTCAATCTTTTTGTAACCCACCGGCTGGGTGCTGCCGTCCATGCGGATGAGATCTGTGTGCTGGAAAAGGGTCGGTTTGTGGAGCAGGGAAGCCACGTGCATCTGATGAAGAAACCGGACGGGTTATATCGCAGGATGTTCGAGGCTCAGAAAGGAATGTATGAATAAAAAATATCACAGAAAGGAATATAAGAATGAAAAATATCATCCGAATTTTAAGGTTAGTAATTCCCATCTCCCCCTTACGCATGACCCTTTATCTGCTGCTGTCTCTACCGGGCGCTGTCCTACCCACCGTGCTCCTGTATCTGCAGCGTCAGATCGTGGATCGGGCAGCCAGTTTCGGCTTGGGACTCTCTCTGTCCTATTACGCGGAACCGGTTCTACTGCTGATCGGAACCTACATGATCCAGAAAATGTTTGAGCTGGTGTCAAAACAGTATATGGAATTCGGCTATTTCCGCTATGTCTTTCTAGGGCTGGACGCTAAGATTCATGAAAAGAGCGCGAAAATCTCCTTGGAGTATTATGACTCTGCACAGTATTACCAGACGGTGGAGAAAGCAAAACAGGCATCCATGTTTCTGGTGTTCACCGCCAACCTTGCAGTAATGTCGCTGGTGCTGATCTTTAACTTGACTTCCGTAGGTGGGTATCTGGCCTCCCTACACCCACTGCTGATCCTGTTTGTGGTGATGGTAAGTGTCCCAGTCATTTCGGAAAAACTAAAGGGAGCCGGTTACCAGTCCCGCTTGATGCTGGATCTGGCGCAGGCAGAGCGGAGAAAAAACTATGCCCGTGGCCTTCTTTCCACGGTTGGGAGCAAAAAGGAGCTTGCCCATTATGGGGCAGGCTGTTATGTGGCGGAGAGGTATCTGGCGGCTTGCCGGGAGGTGGATGAAAGAGAAGGAAAGCACGTCCGGCAGATGGGAGGTGTGGGGCTCTTCTTTGCAGGGATCAAATCCCTGTTCCACGGTCTGTCCGTATTCCTGATGGTCTGGCTGCTGGTGACAGGCCGGATTACCATCGGCGGCTTTTCCGTCCTCTTGGCCAGCTTTTCCGCTTTGACCAGCTCCTTCACCCAGCTTTTTAATCATGCGGGCGAGATTTTGCAGACGAGTGTGATGTCCGCTTCCTTCTTTGAACTGATGGACCTTGAAGTAACGGATGGAAGGAAGAAAATGGAGTCTGGCAGGGAAGCGGCACGCCTGGAGCACGTATCCTACCAATATACCAATGGGGAAGCGTATGCACTGAAGGATATCTCCTTATCCATTCAAAAAGGGGAGAGAATCGCCATTGTGGGGGAAAACGGCGCAGGAAAGACCACGCTGGCAAAGCTGTTATCAGGATTTCTCCTGCCCACCGAGGGCGTGCTGGAGCTGGGGGGCGTGGAACGAAGCCAGCTTAAGGAGAATAGCATTTTTGAACAGATCAGTGCCGTCTATCAGGAGTTTGGCCACTATAAGCTGACCATGGCCCAGAACGTTTACCTAGGGGATACAACAAAGGAGATGGATCATAAGAAGATCAGCCATGCGCTGGAATGGGCGGGAATACTGCTTGCCGAACATCCGCAGGAGCAGCTTTTGGGCAGGGAATTTGGCGGGACCGAGTTATCAGGCGGGCAGTGGCAGCGCGTTGCGCTGGCCCGGAGCTATTACCGACAGCGTCCCATCCTGTTCCTGGATGAACCCACGGCGGCCATCGATCCGCTGGAAGAGATGGCCATTTATCAGAGGTTAAATGACCTTGCCCAAGATCGGACGGTAGTTCTGGTGACTCACCGGCTTGGAGCAGTCCGCAGTGCGGACAAGATCCTTGTGCTGGACCATGGCAGCATCGCGGAGGCAGGAAGCTTTGAGGAGCTGATGGAGCAGCGGGGGTATTTTTACCATATTTGGAATGAACAGGCGAAGTGGTATCGGGAGGCGTAGGCTGCATGAAAGTAATTTTTCTATTAAATGGGAAAATTGGCGGGGCGTTTATAAAGCATGTATGTAAAATTTCCAAAATAGAAATAGTTGCATGTATTTCTGAACATCCAGAAATTATTTCTGATGCTTCGCCAGGAACACCCATAGAGAAATTTGAATATGGTGATAACTACCAATTTTTGGAGTATTACCAGTTCGATTGTATAATTTCGTATAATTGGAATTATCGTTTGCCAGAGGAGATATGTGATAAATATAACTGTTATAATTTTCATCAGGCTTTGCTTCCACGTCACCGAGGGCCGATCCCACTTGTTTTTACGATTTTACAAAATGATATCGAAGCAGGTGTTACTTTACATCGGATGCGAAGAGATTTTGATAAAGGAGAAATATATGCCCAAGAAAAGTTTTTTTTAACAGAAGATACAACATATGTTTTGCTTAACTTGAAATGTTTAAAGGCAGCATTAGTGTTGTTAAAACGTTTCGTAAGTGAGTATCCAAATATAAAATGTGTGGAACAAAACGAATTATATGCTAGTTATGAGAGTTTAAAAGAGTTGGACAAGTATGTTATCACAGAAGAAACATCTCTTGAACACTTTAAGCGAATTGTCAGGGCATATAACGATGTTATACCGTTGCTATGTGCCAGAGATGATAAAGTTACAAGAGTAGTAAACTTTTCGTATTTGTTTGATAATCCAAATTTTACGAAGTTATTACTTAAGGATGCGATAATATTTGTTATGGAAGAAGATTGGAACGGTGATAAATACGACAAGTTGTTGTATAAACTTCTGGAAAATTGAATTCATTAACTCAAACTTCGCATGCTTAAAAATTATTGAAAAAGTCTGGACTTCTTTTTGCGCATAGTGCATAACAAAAGATGTTAAAACTACAAGACAAAAGGAATAGTATCTGCATGGAAGATGAAAAGACTTTTTTCAAATATTTGAAAATCTGGAAGACCCAAGGGATAACAGGGGAAAGATTTATCCACTGATTGATATCTTAACCTTGCGTCCTATAGTGTGCTGACCGATTTCAGTGATTTTACAAACATGAGTTATTACCTGAAGAAGAGGGAATCTGAACTGTCAGAGGAATTCGGATTGTCGGAAGGTGTTCCTTCGCATGATGTGTTTTTGGATATTTTCAGGGGGATTGACATAGAAAAATTTATGGATTTGTTTGTGGAATGGACAAAGAACCTTGTATTGATAAAAACAGGGCAGCTTATAGTAATAAATGGAAAAGCGCTATAGGTGGGACGATAAAGCAATGTAAAAAGATAGTAGTAACCGAGGCTTTGATATATGCATGTGGCGGTGGGGCATTGGGAATAGCACTTGGCATACGGTTACATTATTATATTTATATCCATCTGGTTGGTAAGTATTTAATACCGTGTGGCGATTGCCTGTTGAAATGATAATTACAATTATTGCAATCATTATGTTTACAGCAATTATATCGTCACTGATGCCCTTAGGAACTGTTCAAAAATAACTTTTAATATTGCTTGTCTTTTTCTCCGATATCAAATTGTTAAAACAATTACTCAAAAATCAGTTACATAGCCCACTATGCGCCTGATTTTCGAGCGGCACTCTCGAAGAAAAATCAAGCGCACTATTTAAAAGTTATTTCTTAACAGTTCCTTACAGAAAGTTAAGAAAATTAACATAATGGAAATCATTCGACAATCATAGAAAGAACCAAATGCTATCATATTGAGTATGGGAGATTGCAGGATGTGGAACGCAAGGATGCGAAATTGGTCGTGAATCTTGTATCAGATGTAAAATATGTTACTTCTGTGCGATTCTGTTTTGGGGCTTGATTAAATTCCCCAAATATATTATAGTGAATAATGTACTGTATTTCAGGCATAATAATACAAAAGTGCTATGGATAACGAAGGAGATATAGGAGGAATTCATCATGGCAGAGATAACCAAGGATATGACAATCGGTGAGATTTTGAGGACAAAACCGGAGGTAGCGCCAGTGCTCATGGAGGCAGGAATGCACTGTTTAGGCTGCCCTTCCGCACAGGGGGAGTCCTTAGAGGAAGCAGCGATGGTTCATGGTATGGACATCGACGCGCTCATGGACAAGATTGCAGCGCTCGCGTAATTGTCATCATGTCATAGCAAAATATGGAAACACAAAAAGTCCGCGATGTACGTCGCGGATTTTTTGGCGCTATATTCCAAAATATTTATAAAACAACTGTCCTATACGAGGGACAATGCCTGGATCGCCTTATCCCTGATGATCGGTTCGAAGTGCTCTTCCATATATGCCTCACTGGCAGAAGCAATCTTCTCCGGATTTCCGTACTCGGAAAGCATGTTACAAATTTTGTTAAATTGTTCAGGTGTGTGGTCAGACTGTGTCACAACCAGCAGATAGCCGGAAGTCTTATCGTTCTTGTACAGGGAATTTTTCCCGTTGTAGTGCTGTGCCAGTATATGGGCAAGGCGTGTTACCTGGTTCAGGGATTCAAAACCATAAATGCGCGTCAGTTCAATGCCAATAGGCTGTCTTGCAGTATTTGCCGACTTTGCCCTCGGGTTGCTGACACCGCCCAGCGTATCAGAACCACTTGCAGCGGTCTCCGCAAGATGATTGTCATGAATTTTCTTAAACAGGTCAAGCACATCGTCAGCGCCCTCAGAGAGACTCTGAAGCATACTGTCGAGCGTGCTACCCAGATCGTCCTCCTCATATTCATCGTGGACAGAAGGGGCAAATTTTGAGAAACGTGTGTCGAGTTCCTCGGGATCTTCAACTTTGGTAATCACTAAGACAATACACTCGGAATTGAGCGGTATCGCTTCTATCATAAGTGGAATATCATCAGCATCAAATCCAAATTCATAAGAGGCCTGCTGCATCATATCGCGGAAAAGGTTTTTTGCTTTCTCGGTGCCGTAGGCAAGCTCGCTGATCTTAAGCTCACGGTCTGCCAGATCCGCCTTTGTAAGCGTGCAGCGAATTTGATGGTCATTTACTTTTTCGATTTTCATATTATTCACATCCTCACTATTTAATATTACATTGTGTTCCAAACCCACTTTAGTGGGTTTTATCCACTTTTGTGGGTTTTGGCGCGTAATTTCAACTACTTTGGTTGGAGTCTGAACAGTGTCCGCGTAATTTCAAAATTCTAAAGTTAGCCCTCGGAATGGACATCAAGTGACTGACCTTCTCACATATATTATAATGTAGAGATGGTTTAGTCAATAGGACAGGACCACACTTTTTAAAAAATTTATTTTAATGCCATAAAACGGTAAATTAGCACAGTACATATTTCAGTCTATATATCGTCTGAATTGTCAAAATAACAGATGTTTTTCTAAAAAAGTTGTATTATTTTTTACATTTCGGGCGAATTTTTACATTTCGATTTGCATAATTTTTCGGAATGTGTTAATAATGCTTGTATAAAGTATGTCGGGAACAAATTTTATACGGGAAGGAGGCTCGGTTAAAAATTTTTCTCATTGTCTTATTAGCTTGTGCTGATTGGTCAAAAATATTTTTCCAAGTCTTACTTAGAATAATTCAAGTAATGGAAGCTTTTGTGTTTACATATCCAGTAATGAACAAGTATCTGTTCCGGCAGCTTTAAAAGTTTACTTATATATCACGATTTTAAACTTTTGGTCTTTGGTCCGCATCTGGTAATATTTTGATGACAATATCTGTGGAAAATTTATGAAAGAACCCCTCTATGCATAATCCGACAGATTGTTCCAGCACATACCATTTGGGCAAAAATGGCAGCGCTAACAAGACATCTATATTTTATCATATGCAGACGAAAAATGATAGGGACTTTTTTCAGGTAAATATTTGAAAAGTGCTTCCTGTTCAAAAAATTCAAAAACAGATCGAACAAACATCATCAAAAAGATGAAAAAAAGAAGTACTGTAAATAAAATATGCGATTATGCAAAGATTTTTGTGTACTTCATATCAAACTTTTGCTATAATGAGAACGATTGGGAGGTATCCGTATGAAAAAACGAATAGTTACGGTGCTTGTGCCGATTGTTCTCATTTTGGTTGTGATAGCAGTGGCACTTGGAAGCCAGATCTTAAAACGATATTCTTATTCAAAGAATAAGGCAGATTTAAATGTATATTTTAACATCACGCAGGCGGACGATGTGGCAATGGTGGTTCAGGATACGATCGTCGATGAGAAAGCGAAGCTCAAGGACAATATAGTCTACTTTGCGCTCTCCACTGTTGAGACATATTTTACAAAACGTTTTTATGTGAATAGTCTGGAACAGATATTGCTGTTCACGACTGATACCGATGTGATACAGATTAATATTGGAGATGACAGCCATGTGATGTATGTGTCCAACGAAGGGCAGGAGCTTGGTTATAAGGCGGCTTTTTATGAGGGGGACACGCTGTATATTGCGGCGGATTATGTGAAACGTTATGCTAATTTTGAGTATCAGGTGTTTGACGCGCCATTGCATATGCAGGTCTATACACAGTGGGACAGCTATACAACAGCAGAACTCTCCAGAAAGACAGCAGTACGTTATCAGGGTGGTATCAAGAGTGATATATTGGTGGAGCTTGCAGCAGGTGATGTAGTGACCGTGCTTGAGGAACTGGAGAACTGGTCTAAGGTTAAGACAAAGGATTCTTATATCGGTTATGTGCAGAATAAATTTCTGAAAAATAAAACACAGACAGAACGTCTGTGTGAAACGGGTTTTCAGGAGTTTGTATACAACAATGTCACTAAGGAGGGAAAGATCAATCTCACGTTCCATCAGGTATTTGAGGAAGTGAGTGGGAATTACCTTGCCAATGCGCTTGCACCGACGAAGACGGTCAATGTCGTGGCGCCGACGTGGTTTCGGCTGACGAACAGCAGCGGTGATTTCACAAGCCTTGCCAATGCATCCTATGTGGCGAAGGCGCATGAGCTTGGAGTTGATGTGTGGGCGTTGGTGACCGATGTGGACAGTGCTGATCTGTATGGTGTGGAGATTGATTTTGTGGAGCTGCTGTCCGCGTCTGAAAACCGCAGGTATTTGATCAATGGGCTTATGGCGCAGGTAGACAGCTATGGGCTTGATGGTATTAATATTGACTTTGAGAAGGTGAGAAGCGATTCTGGTATCCATTTTGTACAATTCATAAGAGAGCTCTCGATTGAGACCAGAAAGCGAGGGGTTGTCCTCTCGGTGGACAACTATGTTCCATCGGAATACACAGCGCATTACAACCGCAGGGAGCAGGGAATCGTGGCAGATTATATTATTATCATGGGTTACGATGAGCACTATGTCGGCGGCGGAGCAGCGGGCTCGAATGCGTCGATTAGTTTTGTGGAAGATGGTATCGTCAATACGATGGATGTTGTGCCGGCGGAGAAGATTATCAACGCGATTCCATTTTATACAAGAGTGTGGGAGTCGGGTCCAGATGGTTTGAAAGCATCGACACTCACAATGGCTTCTGAGACGAACTGGGTCGCAAACACAGGCGTGACACCGACTTGGGTGGACGAATGCTGTCAGAACTACGCGGAGTATCGGGTGAATGACACTTTGTATCAGTGCTGGCTGGAGGATGTGGATTCTATCGCAGTTAAGCTCCAAGTTATGCAGAGCCAGGGCATTAAGGGTGTAGCAAGTTGGAAGCTAGGGCTGGAAGTACCTGCAGTGTGGGATGTAATCGCAGAGTATATGGCGCAGTGAGTTGAGAGGATTACGATTATATTGGGGGAAAGGGTGTGGGTGGATGACATTAACCAATGAAGATTTATTGGCATTTTCACAAATACTGGATGTGAAATTAGATGCCAAATTAAAACCAATTGAGAACCGGCTGGAGCGGATCGAAGTCCGGATGGACAATATGGAAAATCGTATGGAGCGGATAGAAAACCGTATGGATAGTCTGGAAGCTCGTATGAATGGTCTGGAAGCTCGTATGGATGATCTGGAAATTCAAATACAGAACATGAAAAAACAGATATATCGTCTGGAAAAACGTATGGATAACTTAGAAGAACATATGAATGTTTTGGAGAATCGAATGGATGCTTTGGAGAATCGAATGGATTCGTTGGAGAATCGAATGGATTCGTTGGAGAATCGAACGGATCATCTGGAAATTCAGATGCAGGGTATACAGAATCAGATTCAGAGTCTGGAAACGCATATGGAGCAAATGGAGAATCGGATACAGCGCATAGAAGTTGACTTGTTGGAGAATAAGGTCATGCCGCGGTTAAATACGATTGAGTCCTGTTACACAGATACATTTAATCGTTATAAAGACTATACGGATCGGATGGAAGCGACATTTGCAGACACAGAGCTGTTGAAAAAAGTGGTATCAGAACATAGTGAGAGCATTCGGAGACTGGCATAACAGCATTTCAGTAAAAGAGAAGTGAACGGGAGCCTGTGACTGTAGGAAAAAGCAGTTGCGGGCTCTTTTTATGCACACGGACATCCAAAAGAAGTATGCCAGCTGGAGCTGACGGATGCCCGGTGCGGCGAGTAGGGAAGTGAAATAAATTTATCTTGACATTGTAATGACAGACGTATATAATTGAAAAATGCAAATGAGTTGCAATTTTGAAAAAAGTTGCTGGTGCTTTCAAAGATGAAGGCAATGCAATTTTTGAACGGCAGGGTTTGATTGACCGATATGGTTTAGGAAAGGTATGATAGAATGAAGAAGCATGATTTTTTTCATGGATTTCATATAAAAAAAATATCAGTATTCACTATGCTTGCCGCATTATGTGTATGTCTGTTGACCGGCTGTGCCCAAAGCGGTTCGATCTGGGCGGACGATCACTGTTTGCACATTGTCTGCACGACATTTCCGCAGTATGATTGGGTTATAAACCTGATTCAGGGCAATGAGGAAAATATCTCAGTAACATTGCTCATGGATAAGGGCGGAGACATGCACAATTTCCAGCCGTCAGCACTGGACATCGCGAGGGTTTCGGAATGTGATCTGTTTATCTATGTGGGCGGCGAGTCTGATGGATGGGTTGGTGACGCCTTAAAGGAGGCGGTCAATCCTGACATGCGCGTCATCAATATGATGGAAGTGGTCAGCGAAAGACTTGTTGCGGAAGAGCATGCAGAAGCACTCAGCGGACATGATGGGCATGACCACAAAGAGCATGAGAAAAGCGAATATGACGAACATGTCTGGCTTTCAATCAGAAATGCGGAGCTCATCGTGGAGAATATTGCGGCAGAGCTTGCGGGTATGGACAGTCATAATGCAGATTTATATAGAAAGAACAGTGACAGATATATTGCTGCGCTGAACGCACTTGACATACAGTATGCGGAAGCAGTCAGGAAAAGCAGCGGCAATACACTGCTCTTTGCAGACAGATTTCCGTTCCGATATTTTGCGGAGGACTATGGACTGGATTACTGTGCGGCTTTTAACGGATGTAGTGCGGAGACAGAGGCAAGCTTCGAGACCGTGGCATTTCTGATCAACAAGCTGGATGAGCTGGGGTTGGGCACTGTTATTGTGATCGACGGCTCAGATGACAGGCTGGCGCGGGTTGTCATTGAGAACACAGAGTCCGGGCATCAGCGGATTCTTGTCTTAGACTCAATGCAGTCTGTCTCGCAGAAGGAGATTAAGACGGGGCTCAGCTATCTGAATGTGATGGAGGCAAATCTGAAGGTGTTGAGGCAGGCGTTAAATGATTAGGGAACTGTCGGTGTCGACGCAGGTTTGAAAATAGGAGGTTGGAAGAATGTCCTATATTATATGCAAAGATCTGGTATTGGGCTACGAGGGAACACCAGTGGCAGAGCATATCAGCTTCTCGGTTGAAAAGGGAGAGTATCTGTGCATCGTGGGAGAAAATGGTGCGGGGAAAAGCACGCTCATGAAGACACTGCTGGGACTCACGCCGCTGATGGGTGGAACCATTCGATATGGCAGTGGGCTGGAAGCATATGAAATTGGCTATCTGCCGCAGCAGACATTTGTCCAGAAGGATTTTCCGGCGTCTGTGTGGGAAATTGTGTTGTCGGGTACGCTGCCTAAGTGTGGGAGAAGACCATTTTATCATAGAGAACAGAAGCAGATTGCAGAGGAAAATATGAAGCGCATGGATATCTGGGATCTGAAAAAGGAGTGTTACCGCAATCTCTCGGGAGGACAGCAGCAGCGTGTGCTTCTTGCGAGGGCTTTGTGTGCATCGTCAAAGCTTTTAGTGCTTGATGAACCAGTTACAGGTTTGGATCCCAAGGTGACAGCGGAATTCTATCAGCTGATCAGGGAGTTGAACCAGGATGGGCTGACGATCATTATGGTATCTCACGATATACACGCCGCGGTGAAGTACGCAAGCCATATTCTCCATGTGGAAAGGGAGAGGTCGTTTATCGGGACGACAAGGGAATATATCAGAAGTGATTTCTGGAAAGCGCTTGAAATGGCGGGAGAGCAGTAGTGGAGGTGTTAAACATGTTGCAGACATTACAATTTTATTTATCTTACCCTTTTGTGCGGTATGCACTGATTGTAGGGACGCTGATCGCACTCTGCTCGTCGCTGCTTGGGGTGACACTGGTATTGAAGCGTTTTTCCTATATCGGCGATGGGTTGTCCCATGTGGCATTTGGAGCGCTGGCGGTTGCAACGCTTTTTGACCTTAGCAATACATCGGTTGTGGTAATGCCTGTGACAGTTTTAGCAGCGATACTGATACTCAGGACAGGGCAAAATCCCAGGCTACATGGTGACGCGGCGATTGCCATGCTCTCTGTTGGTTCACTTGCTGTCGGCTATCTTGTGATGAATCTGTTTTCCACATCGGCAAATATATCAGGGGATGTGTGCAGTACACTGTTTGGTTCGACATCGATTTTGACACTCACGAAAGCGGAGGTATGGCTGTGTGTGATTATGTCAGTGGTTGTGGTGGCTGTTTTTATATTTTTATACAATCGTATTTTTGCAGTCACGTTCGATGAGAATTTTGCAAGGGCGACGGGATTAAGAGCCAGCGCATATAATAATTTGATTGCGGTTATCACTGCAGTGATCATTGTTCTTGCAATGAATCTGGTAGGATCGCTTCTAATCTCGGCGCTTGTAATTTTCCCGGCGCTTTCCGCGATGCGTGTGATACAAAATTTCAGGGGAGTGGTGGTTTATGCTGCTGTTATATCTGTACTCTGCGCACTTGTGGGAATTGTACTGTCGATTCTTTTTTCGACGCCAGTTGGTTCGACGATTGTAGCGGCGGATATTGTGATGTTTGTTATGAATTGCATTGCCGGAAGAATATTAAGAAAATAAAATCAGCGGCTTGTGATGCCGCTGATAGAATCATTTCTTTCTTCTGTATCGCTTGATAAATAGTAATGCCAGCTATTACAACAAATGCGATGCCGACTACTGCTTCCACAATTTCGTGCATTTTCCAGACCCTGTACAACCACTACGCTTTCTTACGGAATTTGCAGCGTAGTGCAAATTCCTAGGCTGAACTGTTACTTGTCTATCTGATCGCTGTTAAGGACTGTTGAAAGCTTATTGATGCCATCCTGTACATCGTCCATCAGTTTAAGAATATTCTCCACGACAGCAGCCTGTTCCTCAGTAGTGGCGCTGATATCTGCGGTATTCTGGACGGACTGCTGGGAAATGTCCTCCACGCTCTGCATTGCCTGCAGCAGACGGTCTTTGATGGAAACGATATTTTCTAACTCTTCTTTTAACAGGTTTGTAACAGAGATAACCTCCTCTGAGGAGTTAAGCATGCTCTCGAAAATTTTGACAGTGTCATTGAGTTTCTCGTTGGATTCCATTGCAATGACATTGTTGTTATCGATGACTGTATTAATTTCTGTCACACTTGAGATGACATCTTTCAGGATTGTATCGATTTTTTGGGTTGCCGATGATGATTCTGCTGACAGGGAATTGATCTCATCTGCTACAACGGCAAATCCTTTTCCGGCCTCTCCTGCTCTGGCTGCCTCGATTGCCGCGTTTAAGGCAAGGAGATTTGTCTGTTTTGCAATCTGGCTGATACTCTCAATAATCTCACCGATGGAGCTGGATTTCTGTGCCAGCAATGCGACACCCTCTGATGCTATTTTGGTGGACTTTATGTTTTCATCAAATTTCCTGGAGAGTTGTTCGATTGCTTTGATTCCATCATTGTTCTGATCTTTTAATTGTTTTATGTTCTCCACGGTCTGAGTAACCCTGTCCTCAGAGCTTACGATTTTGTCATTTAAGTCGTTAAAGATTTCCAGGCTTCCTCTTACCTGATCGATCTGCAGGTCTGCACTGTTGGAAATTTCCTCAGTTGAAGCAGTGATGCCTGTTGTACTTTAGCCAAAATCATGTAGGGCATCGTT
>CAMWLV010000021.1 GCA_947175175.1 uncultured Lachnospiraceae bacterium | reverse complement strand
TATGAATACTTATTTTTCATTGTCAACCTAAACTATATTCCAACCGCACAGGTGGCGATTTTTTCGGAACTATACTTACATTATACGCGATGTTCTCAGAATATCAGCATTTATTTTTGCGATTTTTTCAGAATAGGTTTCTGTTCGCACTCAAATATTTGGACGTTTTTCTGTCCATAATGAATTTGTACTGTAAAAACCTTGGTTTTGGTAAGTAATCCCACTACTTTTATTGGAGAGTGAACACAAACAGAATGGAGTAAATTGTGAAATGACATTGAGAGACAGGATTAAAGAATTGTGCGAGAAAAATGGCGTTTCCATGAACAAGCTCGAGTCAGACTGCGGATTTGGCCGTGGATATGTCAGCAAACTGGAAAAAAGCACACCAAATTCTCAAAAATTACAAAAAATAGCCGATTATTTTAACATCAGCCTGGATTATCTGATGACTGGAGAGACGAATCAGCACACAGACAAGAAACGCTGTCTGAATTCCAGGATTGAAAATGACTCGGAACTGCGCAGTGCATTGGTAAAGTACTTTGAATTGTCCGATGCAAAAAAGAAACATGTCTTGGAATTGATTTGTTTTTTGAGCGAAAGCCCTAAATGAAGGAGGAATGTGTTGCTATGATAAAAATTCTATTCGTCTGCCACGGCAACATCTGCCGCAGCACGATGGCGGAAAGCGTCATGACATACCTAGTAAAACAACAAAAACTGGAAAAATCATTCTATATCAACTCCGCTGCCACCAGCCGGGAAGAGATTGGCAATCCTCCCCACTATGGCACGGTTGGCAAACTGCGCGAGGTCAGGATTCCACTAATACCACACCACGCAGTACAGATGACCGCACAGGATTACGTCCAATATGATTATCTGATTGGCATGGATACCGCCAACATCAGAAACATGACACGCATCGCAGGTGGTGACAATGATGGCAAGATTTATAAGCTTCTGACTTTCGCAGGTTCTGGCAGAGATGTCGCTGATCCATGGTACACAGGGGATTTTGATGTGACTTATGCAGATGTAACCGAAGGCTGCAGCGGACTCCTCAAACATATTCTTGAGAATGACCGGGATAGACTCTGATGACATTATGCAGTGCAGACCCAAATGCCTACACTGCATAATGCAGGTTTTTCTCCCGCACTTTCTGGATTTCCAGATGGTCTATGGTCAGTCCCTTGATCTTTCTGACCTGCTCTTCGTCATAATCTTCATCGTATGTAATTCTCAGCTTCTCAGCTGCGATCACCACACAGTTGTTTTTTACATTATACTCACCGTCCTCTATCCAAAAGCCCACTGTCAGGATTTCGTTGTAGTCATCCTCAGCAAAACAGATACTGATTTCCTCGTTGTTAAAGAAATCAATATTTCTGTTCCTGACATACATTGGAGAAGCATTCTCAAAACAGATGGTAAAATCATAATGTTCCTGTGCCAGGTTGATGATATTCAAATCTTTGATCGCACTATGAAAACTTTCCCCGCTATTGACTTCGAACGCAATCGCCCTGAGGCAGTCATAATTGAGATCTACCTTTCTAGAAAACGCGATAATTGGTTCAATCTCGTGATAATGTACTTTTCCCAGTTTGTCATGGAGATATGTCCTGATCTCATCTGCCGAAGGATATTCAAACCGGAAATGATAATGAAACCGCCCAGGACGATTTACAAAGAAATCATTGAGTTTGCGAATATCATTGCAGGTGATGACAAACAGCTTCTTCCCCTGCGATATCCCGTCAAACAAACTAAGCAGTGCCGCCTGTGGCTCAACCTCTCCCTCCGATGGCTTGACATCGCAAAAGGTCTTGTCAAACTCGTCAAAAAGCACCATGACACTCTGGTCGATCGTCTCAAGATACGATGCGATTCCTGGAATATACTGGTCTACTACAATAATCGGAATATTGCCTTTTATGGCTTCTACCGACAAGAGCTTTGCAAACATTGACTTTCCGATTCCTTTACACCCGCTTAAAATCACTCCCAGATTTCTCTCAAACTTCTCATATGTCCGCAGAACTTTCTGTACCTTTTTCATATGTTCCCCATAGATCTTGTCCTCCTTCACCTGAATATCTGTGTACTCATCCAGATAAAAACCTGCCATTTTCTCAAACCTTACAATATATGATCTGGCGGGCAGTTCATTGTAGGTCATCACTGTGTCATTGTAGATTTCAATTTTGGTTCCGATCTTGATCGCTTTCATATCCTTCCTCCTCACATAAAAATCCTCTAATCGATACTTTTATCATTGTATCAATTAGAGGATATCCTATTTTTTTCATTTTGTCATTGGACGGTTAATCCAAAGCGGCGATCTTACCTGCTATTGCACATGCTGCTGCCGATCTGGGGGACGCCAGATAAATATTCACTTTGGAAGTCCCCATACGTCCGAGGAAGTTTCTGTTGTTCGTCGCGATGACGGTCTCTCCATCGGTCAGAATGCCGCCAGTCCTGCCACAACACAAACCACAGCTGGGGTGCGTGATGACCGCGCCTGCCGCTGCCAGGACTGCCAGTGTACCATTGGCATCTGCTTCCCTATATATCTTGCGGCTCGCCGGTGTGACAATGAGCTTCACAAAAGGCGCTACGTGCTTTCCTTTCAGCACCTCTGCTGCTGCCATTAAATCCTCGAGCCTTCCGTTTGTGCAGGAACCGATAAATACCTGATCAATTTCCTTTCCTACAAGCTCTGAAACAGGTTTTACATTATCGACATTGGAAGGACATGCCATCACTGGTACAAAATCCTCTGCCTTGTATTCAATCACCTGACAGTATTGTGCATCTGCATCTCCGACCAGGTCTCTTTCCTTATCTGTAAGTGTTATTCCGCAGTATTCTGCGGTCTTTTCGTCCGGTGTAAAGAGTGCACACTTCGCCCCTGCCTCAATTGCCATGTTCGACATAGACATTCTTGACGCGACTGTCATATTTTCAACAGTATCACCTGTGAACTCCAGCGCTTTATAGGTAGCGCCATCTGCACCAAGATCACCGATCAGTTTCAATATAATATCTTTTGCCATAACATTTTCAGGCAGTTTCCCTGTAATGTTTACCTTGATCGTCTCCGGCACGCGGATCCAGAGTGTACCAGTACCGAGTATGCTTGCCATTTCTGTGTAGCCGATGCCCGATGAAAATGCACCAACACAGCCATAAGTCGTCGTGTGGCTGTCCGTGCCAAACACAATATTTCCCGGCTTTACATAGCCTGCCTCTGTCATCAGCTGATGGCAAATTCCGTCGGAGCGGTGGATATTTGTCATGCCATACTTTTCCGCGAACTCATTGCCGATACGAAAGTGTCT
The DNA here is from genome assembly GCA_947175175.1 of uncultured Lachnospiraceae bacterium. Classification (GTDB taxonomy): domain Bacteria; phylum Bacillota; class Clostridia; order Lachnospirales; family Lachnospiraceae; genus COE1. The sequence goes on along the minus strand of CAMWLV010000021.1, from coordinate 34,521 downwards.
GGTGTCGTCAACCTGACTTGCTGGCACTAAATGGTCATAGATCAACACAACTTTATCCGCGTCCCAGAGCTTTGAAAATCCCATCTCCTCGAATTTCGATGCCACAAAGGGGATAAAGATGTCATGTATCATCACACGGTCGACATTGACGGTCACGATCTCACCGGGACGAACGTCTTTTCCGACATTGTTTCTCACGATTTTTTCTATTATAGTTGAACCCATAATTCTATTCTCCTAAATCTATTTATTCTTCCATGTAAAGAACGCCTGTCCTTTATACCCTGATATTGTTTCGTTTTTGCATCGCCTTTACAAGACCGCCCGCGTTGAGAATATCTACCAGATTCTGCGGCAGCGATGTGATCGGGTACTGTTTTCCATGATGTTCTATGGACTCGTTGATGGCAACCGTGATCTCGTCCCCTTCCTTTACATCACCCTGAAGCGCATCATTCTCTATCAGCAGCAAGCCATTGTTGATAGAATTGCGGAAGAAAATGCGTGCAAAGGACTTTGCGATCACACACTTGATGCCAAGCGCCTTAATGATCTCCGGCGCCTGCTCTCTCGAGGAACCACAGCCGAAATTCTTCCCGGCAACGATAATGTCTCCCTCTTTGATCTGCCCTGCAAGTTCCGGGCGCAGCGGCGAAAACGCATACGGCGCCATGTCCTGCACGGTCTTTAACGCAAGATACTCTGTAGGTATAATGATATCCGTGTCGATATCATCACCCAAAACCCATATTTTTCCTGTAAATTTATCCATGTTTTTGTTCAAACTCCTTAACTCCCTATGATATCATATCCGCTGTTGCAATCTCGCCCTTTATTGCAGATGCCGTTACTGTCGCAGCTGATGCGAGGTACACAAATGAGTCCTTGTGCCCTGCACGTCCCTTGAAATTGCGTGTTCCAGTGCTGATCAATACTTCGCCCTCGCCGATGACACCCTGACAGCTTCCCCAGCACACACTGCAGTTCGCATTCATGACAATCGCTCCTGCCTCCATAAAGGTATCGATAATCCCTTCTGCAAGCGCCTGCCGATACACCTCCGCACTCGCCGGGACCACTAGAAATCGCACATGTGGGTGCACTTTTTTGCCCTTGATCAATTCCGCACCAACTCTCAGATCTTCAATCCGTCCATTATTGCAGGAGCCAAGAAACGCCTCATCAATATGGGTTCCCACACATTCCTTCGCATCGACAACGCTATCCACAAAATGCGGCTTTGCTACGATTGGTTTAATCGTTGATAAGTCAATATCGTACACCTTGGCAAAATGCGCGTCTGCATCACTCTTAAAATTGTGCTTTGGCTCTCTGCCATGTGCTTTCAAATATTCGAGTGTAATCTCATCAACCTCCATCAAAGCAGTCTTCGCACCGGCTTCCACGCAGAGATTGCAGATGGCGATCCGGTCACTCATATTTAACGTTTTCAAACCGTCGCCGCCAAACTCCATTGCCATATAATTCGCGCCGTTTGCACCGATCATACCAATTATGGACAAGATCAGATCCCTCGCATAGACACCTTCATTCAATTTTCCTGTCAGATTAAATTTCAGTGTTTCAGGCACTAAAAGCCATGATTTCCCTGTCACCATCGCATAGAGATAGTCTGTACAGCCCACACCTGTTCCAAACGCGCCAACTGCACCGTAAGCACATGTATGGCTGTCTGCACCAAATATCAGTTCGCCACTCGTGACATGGTTCTCCATCATCACCTGATGGCACACTCCTGCCCCCTCATAAAATTTGATGCCATGCTCCCTTGCAAAATCCCGCATTTTCTTGTGTGATGCCGCCGTTTTTACGCTGTCGCATGGAACATTGTGATCCACGATCCACACTAATTTATTGACATCTGCGATTCGTGGATTCTTGAGATTATTGTACATATCGATCGTGAGATGCGTCGTCCCGTCATTACTCATCAGGCGGTCAAGCTCCACCGTATGGATATCTCCCGGCTTTACGGACTCCACTCCAGCTGCTGCCGCAATAATTTTTTCTGCTATTGTCATTCCCATCTTTATACCCCCTTGCGTGCTTCGGCACGCATAACAATCAATAGTTTGAAAGTGACTTTCATTCCTTATTTAACGATGCGATCAATCCGCCTTGGTCAAGGATTCCCTGCATATATTCAGGCAGCTTCGTGCACTCATATTCTTTTCCGTTTACACGCACCACACCCTCCTGCATGGAAAGTTCCATATCATCTCCTGCATTTACATTGTCATACAGATCTTTGCACACGATCACCGGAAGTCCGATATTGATCGCATTTCTGTAAAAGATACGCGCAAAAGACTTCGCGACCACTGCCTTGACTCCCAGCGCCTTCAACACACTTGGCGCCTGTTCCCTCGAGGAACCACACCCAAAATTCTCCGACGCAACGACATAATCCCCCGGCTGCACCTGTGACGCAAAATCCGTATCCAAAGACTCGAAAGTATGTACTTTCATCTCATCAATTGTAGGATATATAATATACTGCGAGGCGATAATCTGATCTGTATCCACATCCTGCCCAAACTTAAATATCTTTCCCATTGTAATATCCTGTCCTTTCCTGTAATGTAATGAATTCTTAATTCGCTTTATGCTTTTTATAGTGTATCAAATTTATCCATAAAAAACTAGGATTATTTTTATTGTATCATGCTGTTTTTTTGGTTCTGATGTGGTATAGTTATAATATAAAAAGTTTGACATCTAAGGAAAGGAAGGTAACAAAAGATGGACAGAGTCTTAGGTGCTTACGGCTATGGAATTGCCCTATTCTCATTGCCTGTATTGCAGGATTTTCTGAAAACCAAAAAAGTCCGTTCAAAAAAGCTGCTGACCAAATTACAGAAGGACAAGGAACTTTATTTAAGAACACAGGAACAAGGTATCCTATTTCCCATTGTAAAGATCGATGCTGGCGGATATATCGTCAAACTGGACGGATACGATGAACCTTTTGACGAGGAGTGGAATCTAAAATTAGCGTATGAAGGATTTAATATCGATATTCAGAACAGCCTTTGCATCTCCGATCTGGAACCGCTTGACTATTATGACGCAGAGAAACTGGATAAGTATGAAAACTCCTCCCAGACGATGGACGATAAAACTTATTATAGAAGTTTTAAATACGATGTGCCCTCTGGGAAATATCTGCTGTCTGTGAAAGGCTACGCACGCAAAAGTGCAACGGGACATTCTTCATCACGTGAATATCCTGAATACGGATTTCTGTTTTCTCTCACAAAAGCAGAGGCGTTTGACGGTTTCAAAAATCCCAGGAAAAGCGAACTTTATGAGTTCAATATCGCATGGCTTACAAGATCCCGCGAAGCATTCATTGAATGGTTTCCAGAGGAAGACGGAGGACGGAAAAATCCTCCCGCAGAAAATGAATATCATGCTGTCATCAAATTAGAGGATGAGTCCCCCTGCCACCTGCATATTGTATTTGACCACACAGACCACTGCCGTGTCTGTATCCTGTGGAAAAATACATTGGATCATCTGCTGGACAGTGGTAAGGAACATATTCTTTACGAAGAAATACGAAAAAAGGGGAAAACACAGTTCCAAAAAGTCGGAAGAATGATCATGAAATAAGTATGGAGGGCGGCGAAGTGTCCGTAAAAGTCAAATACATATTATATATCATATCCTTACTCATCTGTATTGCACTTGTTTTATCAGTCTTTATAGAGAACACAAATTCAACGCAGGCAGCTCTTAATCCACTTGCACCAGAGTCTGAATTAACAATAACGCCATCTATGAAACAGGTTGCCGCATTTGAAGCCCAAAACAAAGAATTTAAATCGCCATATGATACAGACAAATGTTATAATATCACTCCTGACTTTATTGCAGACAATTCCGACTATACGATTTTCAAATACGAAGAGTGTCACGAATCCTTTGTCCTATATGATGGGCAGATATACCGTCTTGGTGAATATTTGGGAAGATCGAATATTGCAGGCATGGCTCTTGCAGATTTAAACAAGGACGGTCAGTATGAACTATACTATACTTTCTTATGGGGTTCCGGCGTACTCCGTTCACAAATAGGATACTTTGATCCCGCAAACAAAAAAGTGACCGTTTTTGACTGCTCGGTCTTTGTTTCTGACCTGATGCTGACTGTAAACGAAGCCGGAGAATTATGTGTGAACACTGTTACCCCTGATTACTATGACAATGAATCTGATGTCGACTTTGTGATCAAAGCACAGGATATGATTGGTACGATCACTCTTGAAAAGAATAAAATTACGGCGCATATTGACCAATCGATCTTAGACCAGAAACCAGACATTATTCGCTCTATGGAAAACACAAATGACAATAGCCAGCTTTTATACAAAATCGAGAGACTATTACATAAATTAGGAAACATTTTTTGAAATTAATCTTATAATTGTGGAGGTAAAACATGGATAAAGAAACCAAAGAACTATTTAATGCGCTCATCAAAGAAATGGACAGAATGCAGGAAAGGACAAACAGTAAAATAGATACTGTTCAATCCAGTATTAATGCATTCAAAGAAGAAAACAGAAACCAGCACGAACAAATGATGCATGAAATCAATGCCTGCAAATTAAACTTAGATACTGTTGATCTACTCCTCAAAAAGGTTATCCTTCTAGAAAACGAGGTAAACATTCTAAAAGAACAAGTACGAAAACTTACAGCATAAAAATGATTGCAGTTTTTAACCAAACAACACAAGGAGGCACGAACTATGGAAAAACAGATTTTTACAAATGAGATTATTTTAAGCTGGCTGCAGTACTACTCGCAAAACACACCAATTGACTTGGAGCATGTCAAAATTATTGACATCACCAAGAAAAACAAAAACGTAATCCCCACTGTCGAGGCACACAAGACCACTCTGGTGTTTACCAATGCCGGAATTGATGACATCTTCTACCGCCTGTGGAATGCAGGTCTTGGTGAGTGTGAGGTTTGGTACAATGAGGGCTCTGATCCGAGCGGCGAAATTCTGCATAATCAGATCAAAGATATGATCAACCGCGGTATCAATGCCTCTGCAGGCATGCTCATCATCAACCCAAACGCCAGAAATTCCTCGCGTATCGGACTGAGCAACGAGAAACTCCAGCGCGGTTCGATTCACTATGTAGGCAGTGAGATCCGTTCGATTATTCTCAGCAAGATGATGGTTGATCCGCAGGATGATATCTGTGTGATCGGCGGTGAAAGCATCGCCATCGAGGCGGCATTGATCGCCGCGGAGGGCTCTGTCATCGCTGTTGAGTACAGCAGGGCTGACCGCTCCACCCTGGAAGACAACGTATCACACTTTGATCTCCACAATATCAAGATCATCGACCATGTCGACGAGAAGACTATGGCAGAATACCCGGTTCCTTCGCTGGTATTCCTGGTTGCGTCAGCAAGTACGGAACAGGAGCTTGAATGTCTCACGAAACGAAACCCGAATATCAATGTGGTCATTTACACATTGGACTTCAAGACTGCTGCTGCCCTGCCAGATACACTGCATGACCTGGGACTTGCCGACGTGGAGACAATACAGGTATCTGTGACAAAGCTCCGCAGCAACAACACCTTTAAATCCGATCCCGCACCGTGGATCATCACCGCAAGAAGCCGCGAAGACTAAAAAGGAGCAAAAGCTCCTTTTTGTGTGCTAAGGAACTGTAGAAAAATAACTGACACATCTTGACTTGTCTATTTCTCCGATTATGCATGTCAAAAAGCCTCGCCGTAGCCCGCTACGCCTACGTTTTTTGACATACATCCTCGAAGAAATATCCTGCGCAATCTGTATCACTTATTTTCCTACAGTTCCTAAATCAATATAAATTCCTCACTTTAAACTCGCGTTCTGTCTCACGCCGCGCATCTTTCTTAGCGATGTCCTCACGTTTGTCGTACAGTTTCTTACCGCGCGCAAGCCCAATCTCCACCTTCGCCCTTCCATTGGAAAAATACACCTGAAGCGGCACCAATGTGTACCCTTTCTCTTTGATTTTTCCCAATAGCTTGTTAATCTCCTGCTTATGCAGCAGAAGCTTTTTCACGCGCAGAGGATCTTTATTAAATATATTTCCTTTTTCATAGGGAGAGATGTGCATGCCATACACAAAAACCTCTGCGTTTTCTATCCGAATAAATGACTCCTTGATGCTGCACTTTCCCATGCGCAGTGACTTGACCTCTGTACCATGAAGCGCAATACCGCACTCATATTTCTCCTCTATAAAATAATCATGATATGCTTTCTTGTTGTTGGCGACCAGTTTCATTGCCTCATTCTTTGCCATTACATTCCCTTCTTTCTTCCTCTTCCATTTCCCAATTTTGCGGAATGACAAAATCAATCGTCCTCAATATCTTATCTGTCGCATTGACTCGAACTTTCAATGTTTGTCCAAGCTTATATCGAATATCCGTTGCCTGCCCCACCATCTCGTACGTCTCCTCATCATAATAGAAATAGTCCCCCGGCAGCATGGACACATGAATCATACCCTCAATCGTATTGGGCAGCTCCACATACACGCCCCACGCTGTAATCGATGAAATAACACCTTCATAAATCTCACCGATGTGACGCTCCATAAATTCAACTTTTTTGAGCTTGTCAGTCTCGCGCTCTGCCTCGTCCGCGCGCCGCTCCATCTCGGAAGAATGCTTCGCCACTTCCGGCAGGATTTCATTATAGTGATCAATGCGCTTCTCATTCAGCTTTCCGCGGATCTGTTCTTTGATGATGCGATGAATCTGCAGGTCTGGATAACGCCTGATCGGTGATGTGAAATGACAATAATACTGACATGCCAGCCCAAAGTGCCCTGTACAGTCTATCGTGTATTTTGCCTGTTTCATACTTCTCAGCGTCAACCTGCTGATCAGCGCCTCCTCCGGCGTATCCTCTATCTTTGCCAGCAGTTTCTGTAATTCCTTGGGGTGAATCTCCTCCTGTCTGCTCTTGATGGAATATCCGAAATTCCGGATAAAAGTACTGAGTTTGTTGATCTTTTCCGGATCTGGATTGTCATGCGTCCTATATACAAATGGCAGCTCCATCCAGTGAAAATGCTCCGCAACTGTCTCATTTGCAATCAGCATGAAATCCTCTATAATCTTTGTCGCCGCATTGCGCTCATAAGGCTTAATCTCAATCGGTTGCCCCTGTTTATCAAGGATGATCTTGCTCTCTGGGAAATCAAAGTCGATAGAACCTCTCTTTTTGCGCTTCTCGCGCAGTATTCCCGCAAGTTCCCGCATCAGCTCAAACATTGGCACAAGCTCCTCATACTCTCTGCGCTCTGCCACATCTTGGTCCTCTAGTATTTTTTTTACACTCGTGTAGGACATACGCCGATCTACCTTGATAACAGACTCAACAATCTCATGGCTTATAACCTCACCTCTCTGATCGATCGTCATGAGACAGCTCAGCGCCAGCCTGTTCTCCCCTGCATTCAGTGAACAGATACCATTGGAAAGTTTGTGCGGAAGCATGGGAATCACCCTATCCACCAGATAGACACTTGTTCCGCGCTCCCTTGCCTCCCAGTCCAGTGCAGAATTCTCCTGCACATAGTTGGTCACATCCGCGATGTGCACCCCCAGCTGATACAACGCGCCGTCTCTTGTGAGGCTGACTGCGTCGTCAAGATCCTTCGCATCCTCCCCGTCGATTGTCACCATCTGTACATCGCGCAGATCCCGCCGCCCCGCCATATCCGCCTCAGACACTTCATTTGCTGCCCGCTCTGCCTGATGCATAATCTTCTCAGAAAATTCGATCGGCAGCTCATAGCCTTTTACAATCGACATGATATCCACACCTGGATCATTGACATGCCCTAAAATCTCTGTTACCCTGCCTTCCGGCTTTCGGTTATTTTTGCCATAGTCCGTTATCTCACAGACAACTTTGTGTCCCGACACAGCTCCCTTGGAACGTTCCGCCGGAACAAAGACGTCCTCACTTATTTTCGTATTATCTGGTATTACAAAGCCATAATTCTTGTTGCTTTTGTCATAGATGCCCACAATCTGCTTCATGCCTCTTGCAAGAATCTCTGTGACCTGTGCTTCCTGACGTCTGCCATTCTGCCCCGATAAAAGTGATACTTTCACTGTATCCTTGTGGAAAGCCCCATTTACAAAATTCTCTGGAATATACAGATCCTCATCTCTGCCATCAATCTCAACAAACCCAAACCCCTTTGGATGACTGATAAATGTTCCGATCAGCTCCTTTTCTGAATATTTTGCTTTGATAAATTTTCCCTTCTTGGTGAGTGAAAGCTTTCCCTCCGCCAGCAGTTCGTTTAAGATGCGGTTTAATTCTCCCCTGTCCTCTTTCGAGACCTGCAGCATGACCGCAAGCTCTTTCTCTTTCATCGGCACATAAAACTCCGACGACACCAGATCCATAATCACCTTTTTTCTCTTATCAGACATCCAAGCACCTCCTGTTCAAACATAATTCCGACTGCGCAGACCTATACCGAACAATTACGAAAAAACACTCTTTTTACAAGAGTGTTTCATAGCTTTATCTTAAATATATCATAGACTAAAAATTGATATTTAAAACAACTGCAAGCAGCATAAATACAACGCCCAAAACCTTGGTAATCTTGACAAGCGCACCTTCCATGGAACGGCCTTTGTTCTTGCCCCAATAAGTCTCAGCTGCACCACTGATCGCACCAAGTCCCGCGGATTTACCTTCCTGCATCAAAACAATCACTGTAAATATAATAGAAACGATTATTAAAATACACATTAAAAATACTCTTAACGCTGCCATCTTCACACCTCCTCGTTGATAACCTGTAGACATTTTGTACCCAAAATCCACTAACAAGAAACAGTTTAACACACATCAATTTATATTTCAACTGTTTTTTGCTTTTCATTGTTAACCTAAAAACACATCAAAATAGGGTATCTAATACTCTGAATACTGCTCCAGACCATTAGACACCCTATCTTGAAAATACTTCATTCAAACAGTTCTAAGATCTGTTTTTGGCATATTAGGGTATTGTTACACATCTCTTATCACTGTTTTCACTCATATTTCGCTGCGCATAATATATATCGGTGAATTTTTGGAATTTTTTATATTATTTAAAAATTTTATGTAAATTCCGCAATTTGCCTATATTTGTCAGACAATTATTGTGGAATTTACATAAATTGGTTACATTATATCTTATTAAATGGATCTAAATATCTGGAAACGACATCAATCTCCTCCTCGATTCGCAGAAGCTGGTTGTACTTTGCGACACGGTCACTTCTGCATGGCGCACCAGTTTTGATCTGTCCGGCATTCATTGCCACTGCAAGATCTGCAATAAAGGAGTCCTCCGTCTCGCCGCTTCTGTGACTGATCACAGCCTTGTATGCATTGTGCTGTGCCATCTCCACAGCCTCGATTGCCTCGCTCACTGTGCCAATCTGGTTTACCTTTACAAGAATTGCATTTGCCACTCTTTTCTTGATACCAGCATCGAGGCGCTTTGTATTAGTAACGAACAGATCATCTCCCACCAGCTGAACCTTGTCACCGATACGTCTGGTAAGTTCTGCCCACCCATCCCAGTCATCCTCTGCCAATCCATCCTCAATCGATATGATCGGATAGCGCTCTATCAACTGTTCATAATAGGCGATCATCTCCTCTGTGGTACGTTTGATCATCTGATCCTGGTCTTCAGCACCAGAAACTTTACCAGCCTCATAACATGCACATGCCCCATTGCCATCAACGGAAGCCTGTCTGCGCTTAAGCTCTGTCTCACCGCTGAAATGATATGTGCCATCTTCCTCATTATACAGCTCAGAAGCCGCCACATCGAGCGCGATCTTGATATCATGTCCTGGTGCATAGCCCGCTGCCTTGACTGCCTCCACGATCAGGTCAAGCACTGCAAATGCATCGGGAAGATCTGGCGCAAATCCACCTTCGTCTCCTACTCCCGTTGAGAGACCTCTCTTATGACAGATTTTCTTGAGATTGTGATAGATTTCCGCACAGATTCTCAACGCCTCGCGGAAGTTCGCAGCAGAAACCGGCATGATCATAAACTCCTGAAAGTCCACAGTATTCGTCGCGTGTCTGCCTCCATTTAAGATGTTCATCATCGGCACAGGAAGTCTGTCAGGCTTGACACCTCCCAGATATCTGTACAACGGCATTCCCAAAGCATCTGCTGCTGCGCGCGCGGCCGCCATTGATACGCTCAGTGTGGCATTTGCCCCCAGATTGCCCTTGTTATCTGTCCCGTCTGTATCCACTAGAATGTGATCGATTAATTTCTGACTGCACACATCAATGCCGATCAGCTTATCTCTGATCTTCGTGTTCACGTTATTGACTGCCTTCTCCACGCCAAGTCCCATGTAACGCATCTCACCGTCTCTCAATTCGACTGCCTCAAATTTCCCAGTACTTGCTCCTGATGGTACACTTGCACGTCCTTCCCAGCTGTCGTTGACTGTCACCACTGCCTCCACCGTTGGATTTCCTCTTGAATCCAACACCTCTCTTGCGTGCACATCTGTAATCTTAAAATGCATTGTCCTCATAACTGCCCTCCTGAACTGTTTTTCATTTTTATACCCCTTGCGTGCTCTGGCACACATACCAATCAATAGTTTGAAAGCGGCCTTCTTTCAAACTTATACCCCTTGCGTGCTCTGGCACGCATACCAATCAATAGTTTGAAAGTGGCCTTCTTTCAAACTTTACTCTTTCCATGTACAGAGCGCAATCAAATATCAAAATCTTGTCATTTGACTCTCATATCACACCCATGTACATCAAGATGTCAACTATAGCATCCCCTGAAACACAAAAAAAATACAGGAGATCCAGTTTTATTCGTCTCCTGCATTTTCGCTTATTTCCTACCATTAACACTCTTGGTATATTCGATAAATTCTGCCTTTGGCACTGGCACGAAATAAAATATTGCCTGAAAAGTTTCAATCCTTTTTTTGATTCTATATTTATTTGCGCACCAGCAATGACTTACCAGTCATCTCCGCCGGCTGCTGCATTCCCATCGTCTCGATCAGCGTAGGAACGATATCTGCAAGGCATCCGCCCTCGCGCAAAGTGTATGCCGGATCATAGTTCACCAGGATAAATGGAACAGGATTCGTTGTATGCGCCGTAAACGGAGCGCCTGTCTCATAATCAACCAACTGCTCTGCATTGCCATGGTCAGCACAGATAAACATTGTACCGTTCACTTCCAGAATAGCATCGACTGCCTTTCCTACACACTCGTCAACCGCCTCGACTGCCTTGATGGCTGCCTCCTCAACACCTGTATGACCTACCATGTCAGGGTTTGCGAAATTGATAATGATCACGTCATATTTGCCGGATCTAATAGCATCCGTAAGCTTATCGCATACCGTATAAGCACTCATCTCCGGTTTCAGGTCATAGGTAGCAACCTCTTTCGGAGAAGGCACAAGCACTCTGTCTTCACCCTCATTTGGCTCCTCTACACCGCCGTTAAAGAAGAACGTAACATGGGCATACTTCTCTGTCTCTGCGATTCTTGCCTGTGTCATGTTGTTTGCGGCAAGCCACTCGCCAAAAGTATTGGTCACGGCGATCTTGTGGAACGCGACAGACTTGTTTGGAATCGTTGGATCGTAGTCTGAGAAACATACATATTTCAGGTCAAGTCTCTTTCTGTCAAAGCCCTTGAAATCATCATCGCAGAAAGCTCTGGTAATCTCTCTTGCGCGGTCTGGTCTGAAGTTGAAGAAGATAATCGAATCGCCATCTTTGATCGTCGTAATCGCCTTTCCGTTCTCTACTACCACTGTAGGAAGTACAAACTCATCTGTCTTGTCATTGTCATAAGACTGCTGTATTCCTGCCGGACCTGACGCCGCCTGCTCGCCTTTGCCCTCTGTCATTGCCTCATAAGCCTTCTGCACGCGGTCATAGTTGTTGTCCCTGTCCATCGCATAATAGCGTCCCATAACAGATGCAATCCTGCCGACACCGATCTCTGCCATCTTTGCCTCGAGTTCCTCCGCGAAGCCTTTTCCCGACGCAGGAGGAGTATCACGCCCGTCGAGAAAACAGTGTACGAATACCTCAGACAACCCGTTTCTCTTTGCAAGTTCCAGCAAACCATACAAATGCGTATTGTGGCTATGAACGCCGCCGTCTGATAAAAGTCCGAACAGATGAAGCGCAGAATTCTTTGTTTTGCAGTTCTCTACTGCTTCCATAAGAGCCGGATTCTCAAAGAAAGTTCCGTCCTGAATTTCCTTCGTGATCCTAGTCAGCTCCTGGTAGACGATCCTTCCAGCACCCATGTTCAGATGCCCTACCTCAGAGTTACCCATCTGTCCATCGGGAAGTCCCACTGCCATGCCGCTTGCATTGCCTTTCGCAAACGGATATTCTTTCATCAGCCTGTCCATAACAGGTGTCTTGCCAAGGGCTACAGCATTGTGTTCTGTCTTTTCATTTAATCCATAACCGTCAAGAATCATTAACACTGTTGTCTTCTTGCTCATTTCTCATTCTCCTTTTCCATATCTATATTTTAATAATGTTACTGTTCACTTCCGTCAAAATAGAAGGAAGCGTGTGCCAAAATCTGTAATGCATTTAAACCAATACACTCGTTTCAAGTATACACTTTTTTCCAGATATACGCAACAATTAAGTGAAATGGCTTCACATAAATTCACATGCACATCCCGTCTTTGCCTGAAAAGCTTCCGCAGCCGCCTTCTGTTTTTCCGTATCGGTCTCCCCTGTGGTTTTCACCACGACAGTCCTCCTTTCTGAAATATAAGACGGATTTTTGGCAAATGCCACCCCCTGTTCTGCGCAGAGTGTCCTGATGATCTGGAACAGCGCATTCTGATTTACTTTGTCGGCAATCTGAATCCGCCACCCAATCTGGTTCGCTATTTCCTGCAGCTCTTTTGTATACCGAAGACCGACCATGGGAGAGACAAAGCTAAATTCCAAGTATTTTCCCCTATCATCCTGCTTGATGCTTTTCTTTTCAATCTGATCCGGAAGCCCTTCAAAGCTTTGTTCGATACAAGAAAAGGCAAGATTCTGCTCCACCGGCTGCATCGCTGTATCGCCTGGCATAAATTCCATATCGGCTTTTTTCTTTGCAGCATCACTGTCAGACAAGGAATTTTTCTCCGCATTTCCGCCGCTTAGACACTTTCCATTCACATACAGGTTCCATCCAGTCAGTTGGTAAAATGCCTCTGCCGCTTCCAAATCCCCGTCTTCCGCAGCCGACACGGTCACTGCATACTGTTTCCGATCCACATAATAGGACACCTTCTGCAGTCTGTTCCCAAACGCGGCGTACAGCATACTGCCTGCTGCACTGTGATTCATGGATGGATTGACACTGACAGTCCAACCTGTCCTTTCCTGAAACTCCTCTGCCCCCTTCTGAAACAATACCCTGTCTATGCTGTCCGGATAGTCAAGCTGCAGGCCGACTTCCCGCCTTTCCGGATAATATCCGATCTTCCGGTATGTAAACGCTGCAAAAATCTCCTGTACCTGCATTTCCACATCCTGTATGGTTCGCTCCCTGGGCGCCAGTGCCTTTTCAATATCCTCCTGAGAATTTGTCTCAAATAAGAACAGCTGCCTCATATTTTGTGAAAAATAAGGACTTTCCGACAAAATCTCCTGCATGTTCTGCAGAACTTCCTCCTCCTGCTGCCGCCCATACCAGATGACGGCCAGCTGTGACACCGGGAATTTCCTGCCATGGTAATGTTCACACCAGTATTCCCACAAAAGCTTGGCATCATTCGCAGAGAAAGGCAGGGATTTCTGCATAGTATGGGGCAACATATTGTCCAGCTGCTGGCGCTTCTTCCGTATCTCCACATGGTAGACCTGCCCGCATTCCGGCAGATAGATCTGGCGGCGGTAATCTTCCCTTGCCAACTCCTTCCCATACTCACGGACTGTCTCTTCATTCCCATGCACCAGAAACACCTGACGTGCAGACAACCGTTCCAGCAGTGCCGTGATTTCTGATTTATCTCCATGAGCGGAGAGACCAACCTGCTCAATGCGGCATTTTACCGGAAGGGTTGTCCCATCCAATGTAATCTTGCGCTCTTCCTGTCCTTCCAGCAGGTTCATCAGCTGCCTTCCCGGCGACTCCTCGTCCTGGTATCCGGTGATGATAACACATGCATTCTCAGACTGTACCAGCTTTTTTGCGTACTGCATACTTGGTCCTCCAATCAGCATGCCGGAGCTGGATACGATGACTGCTGCCCCTTTCCTGTCCAGAAGTTCCTCTCTGTTCTCTCTGGGTACCACCGGCTGGATCTCTTTCGTGTAAAATGGCTCACCGCCCCGCAGAATCCGTTTTCCCAGCGCATTTTTCAGAAATGTCGGATTGCGGGTATAGACAATGTTAATATCGCGTACCATACCGTCCACATACACCGGAACAGCTGGGATTTCCCCATTCTGAATCGCCGCACGCAGAATCAGCAGCACCTCCTGCGACCGCCCCAGTGCAAATGCAGGAATCAAGACCTTCTGTCCGTTTTCGACGCATTCCCGCACCAGCTCCACCAGACGCCGCTCCTCCACCTGCCTGTTGGCGTGGAGTCTGTTCCCGTAAGTCGTCTCCACAACAGCAACATCCGGCCGGAGCTTTGGTATATGGATACCCTCAATAGTCCGCTGTGAAAAGGCAGCAAAATCCCCAGAATAAAACAGTGCCCCCTCCTCTGTGGAAAGATAGACGCATGCCGCTCCTGCTATATGTCCTGCCGGATAAAAAGTCAACTTGAATCCCTCTGCTATAACCTGCTCTGTCTGATAGCGGACAGGCGTGATGCGCCCAAGCATGTCGAGCACATCCTGCTCTGTATAATGTGGAATTTCATCCTCGCAATATGCCATAATCTTCAGACTGTCATAGAGCAGCACGCGCGTCAGCTCAGCTGTCATAACCGTCATATAAATCCGCGTGTCTGGATACGCCTTACTGATGATCGGAAGTGTCCCGATATGATCCATATGCGCATGGCTGACAATGATTGCGTCCAACCCTCCCTGCTCCTGTATCGTGCGGAAATCTGGCAGCGGATCCTTTGCTCCCGACTGCCGGATTCCACTGTCAAAAAGAAAGCATTTTCCCGCCGCCTTCACATAAATACAGCTTGCGCCAATTTCCATGGCACCGCCCAGAAAATGAAACTCCATGTTCCCATCAGCCCCTTTCGTATGAAACTCTTTTCCCGCCAGTCCTATATTTTTTAATGATATCATCTTTACAAAGAACTGTAAATAAATAGTTGACAACCAGCAAAAATAAGAGTATGTTAAATAGAGTAACCATTAATTGCATTTGTTGGAAATGATAACAAGTGCACACAACGAAGAAAGGAGGTAGCACTATGTCTAACAAGACCAGAAATGTAACAGCAAATTCATTCATAATGTTATTCAATAGTAAAATTATCTCCGGGGTATATTGTATCTGATCAAATGTACTTTATAAATGATGCTTTCATTGTCATTTGACCTCATGGTGATTTTACCATGAGGTTTTTTTGTACCTTTTTTGCTTTCAGGCAATACACTGGAGAACGATTCGAGGGAGGGAACTATCTTTTATGAGGAAGAAACTATCAACTTACATCTGGGAGTACAAATGGCATTATCTCTTTGCCATTGCATCGCTGATCATCAGCGTTTCCCTTGATATGCTGGCGCCGATGCTCACCATGCATATCATTGACGATGTGATACTGGGCGGAAATCTTGCGATTCTGCCTTACCTACTGGGCGGTATCCTGATTGTTGGTATCGGCCGCTGTGTTTTTCAGTATACAAAGGAATACACCTTTGACAAAGTGGGTTCGTCCATTGGCGCAGACATGAGGAAAAATCTGTTTGACCATATCCAGAGTCTGAGCAGCAGTTTTTTCGACAAGACCAACACTGGGGAACTCATGGCACGCGTTAAGGATGATACGGATAGAATATGGAACACTTTGTCCTATATAAGCATGTTAATCATAGAAGTAATTTTTCACACATGCATCGTACTCTTCTGCATGTACCGGCTTCACGCACCGCTTGCCATCATACCAACGATCGCCATGCTTCTGTCCGCCCTGATTGCTGTCAGCATGGAGCGTCATCTCGGTTCTGTTTACGAGGATATCAGCGAGGAAAACGCAGTGCTCAATACCGTAGCGGAAGAAAACCTTGCCGGCGTGCGCACTGTAAAGGCATTTGCGAGGGAAAAATTTGAGATCAATAAATTTCTGTCGCACAACCAGCGCTACTATGAACTGAACATGAAGCAGTCCAAGGTGTTTGTGCGCTACTATCCATACCTGCAGATTATCACAAAACTTCTGCCTATGACTGTTCTTTTGCTTGGCGGACGCCTTGTTATCCAGGGAGCGATTACATTAGGTGTACTGGGAGCCTTTCTCGAATACTCCAACAACATTGTATGGCCCATGGAAATGCTCGGCTGGCTGTCAAATGACTTCTCGGCGGGCATCGCTTCCAACAAAAAGATTGTCAAAATCTATGAGCAGAAACCTGTCATCACCGAGGTTGAGAGCCCTGTCACCTTAGACCATGTAGAAGGCAGAATCGAGTTTTCACATGTCTCTTTCCATAAAGAGGATATGCATGAAATCCTTCATGACATCACTTTTGAGGCCGCTCCTGGATCTACCATTGGCATCATGGGTGCCACAGGTGCTGGAAAAACTTCGGTAATACAACTGCTGCAAAGGCTGTACGACGCCACTGATGGCTATATACGGCTTGACGGTATTGACATCAGAAAACTGTCTTTAAAGCAGCTTCGAAGCAGCATTTCCATTGTCATGCAAGATGTGTTTTTATTCTCGGATACGATCAATGAAAATGTAAAACTCGGCAAAAAAGAATTTATCGATGAGGCAATTGTGCGCAAAGCTTCCAGAGATGCACAGGCGAGCAGCTTTATCGAAAAGATGCCTGATGAGTATGAGACGATCATCGGGGAACGCGGTGTCGGACTTTCCGGCGGACAAAAACAACGCATCAGTATCGCAAGAGCTCTCGCAAAACATACACCAATTCTGATCATGGACGACTCAACGTCCGCGCTGGATATGGAGACAGAACACGAGATTCAGAAGACGCTGAAAGCGCTGCCTGACACTACAAAGCTGATCATTGCTCACCGTATCAGCGCAGTGCGTCATGCGGATGAAATCATTGTCCTGGAAAACGGTTCGATTGCCGAGCGCGGGACACATGACGAACTCCTTGCCCAAAAAGGGCTATACTATACCACCTATGTATCGCAGTACGGTGAACCAGCTGATCCTGGCAAATCTGCTGTAATCGGAGAAGGAGGTGCATATTATGGCAATTAATTCCTTTAAAGAAGACGAAAACCTAAATGAAGTAAGCAAAATTAAAACCCTGGGCAGACTGTTCGTCTATCTGCTCACACACAAGGCTTCCATCTTTGCGGTGCTGCTGATCATGGCGTATTGTGTATGTGTAAGCCTCATAAATCCACTCATTATAGAATCCGCTATTGATAACCACATAGCAACCGGCGATTATGCAGGGCTGTATCGACTTGTTCTGATTGCGCTTGTATTAAATGGTATTCTTATCATTTTAGTGAAAGCCCGCATGTATATCATGGCGAAAGTGTGCAATAAAGTACTTGTCACAATCCGGCAGCAGCTCTACACACATATACAGACACTTGACTTCAAGTTCTTTGACAGCCGGCCGACCGGAAAAATCCTTGCACGAATCATAGGAGACATCAACTCACTAAAAGATGTGCTGTCAAACAGCGTCACGACCTTGATACCGGATTTTATCACGATCTGCGCGGTAGTCTGCATTATGTTTGTCAAAAATGCAAGGCTCGCTGCCGCTGCACTGATCAGCATTCCCCTCATGATTGCCGGGGTATGGTTTATACAGGTGCGCTCCCACAAGTGCTGGCAGATCTTTCGAAAAAAATCCTCAAATCTCAACGCCTTTGTGCACGAAGATATGTCAGGTATTCGTATTATACAGAGTTTCACAGCTGAGAACGAGACAAAAGAAACTTTCCGCACGCTTGTCGACGAGCATCAGCGCTCTTTCATGGACGCTGTACTGTATGCAGACTCTTTTGGATCTGTCGTAGATTTCTGCTGGGGACTTGGCAACGTTTCCCTGTGGTTTACAGGTATCATGATCCTCGGAGTCGACAATGTATCTGTAGGAACACTTATCGCATTTGGTACATATATATCAATGTTCTGGCAGCCGATCATGAACCTAAGCAACTTTTACAATCAGCTGATCACCAATATTTCTGGTGCAGAGCGAATCTTTGAGATACTGGATACCAGTGCTGAAATCATGGACGCCGAAGGCGTGACACCGATGCCTGAGATTGTCGGGGCAGTTGACTTTGAACATGTCGGTTTCTCTTATGAGGAAGACACGGATGTCCTATATGATGTGAATTTCCACATAAACCCTGGTGAGACGATCGCCCTTGTGGGACCTACTGGCGCAGGAAAGACAACCATCGTGAATTTAATCAGCCGTTTCTATGATATTCAGAAAGGTGTGATCAAGATCGACGGACACGATATCAAAAAAGTCAGTATCGAAAGCCTCCGGCAGCAGATGGGCATTATGACACAGGACAATTTTCTATTTACAGGGACAATCCGTGAAAATATCGCCTACGGAAAGTTAGACGCGACAGACGAGGAAATCATCGCCGCTGCGAAAGCTGTTCACGCGCATGATTTTATCACAAAGCTTCCTGACGGATATAACACAAAACTGGAGGAACGCGGCGGCGGCCTGTCGGTTGGACAAAAGCAGCTGCTCGCTTTCGCCCGGACTATGGTCAGTATGCCTAAAATCCTGATCTTGGACGAGGCAACATCAAGTATCGACACAAAGACAGAACTATTGGTGCAGAATGGCATTGAAGCCCTGTTAAAAGGACGTACCTCCTTTGTCATCGCACACCGCCTGTCTACGATTCAAAAAGCCGACCGCATCTTTGTCATCGACAATGGGGGGATTGTGGAGGAAGGAAATGCCATGGAACTCATGGCAAAAAAAGGCGCTTACTACAGACTCTATACCGCTCAGCTTCAAGATGTAGTATAAAATAAGCAGGCAAATGCCTGCTTATTTTATACTTATCATATCTACGCCGTTTTTCGCTCTAATTCTTCAATCCGTTTTTCCAGCTGATCTATCTTTTTAATCAGTATATCCACTGTTCCAGCCTCCAATTTACAGGCGTTAAGCTCATGCTGCATGGAATCCAGGCGCTTTTCAATTTTGTCAAAACGTTCATCCATTCTCTTATTGATCCGGCTTTCCATACGCCCCATTTCCTCAAGTATTGCATTAACCATTAATTTCATTTCCTTATCCATTTATATACCCCTTGCGTACCCCGGCACGCATACCAATCAATAGTTTGAAAGTGACCTTCTTTCAAACTTCACCACCAACTGATTCTAATTTATATCATATTCCACAGCTTTTTCAAGCCATTTTATAAAAGCTATCGCATCAATGCTGCAGCCAACACATTTCTCAATTTTCGTGTCAGTGTAAACGTTCCAGAATCCTTTAGCTGCACCATCATCAGAAAAGTTGTGTCATCATTTGGCATATTGGTAAAATATGGTCCAAGCCATCCGTCCCAGCCATACTCTCCCTGTGAACCGTTCATCACTGCCAATGACGGTTCTGTCATGACACGCATCAGATTGCTGTAGCTATAGCCCGCAAGACTCTCCCACCCCAGCATCATAGTCTGCTGGTGTGGGTATAGACGACAGCCAGTCATGTATGCAGCAGTCGAGGACGCCAGATATGTCCTTCCCTGATAAGTTCCCCTGTTCATGAGCATCTGCGCAAAATGTTTATAATCCGCTATCGTGGACACCAGCCCTGCACCACCTGACTCAAACCGAACATCGGCATCCATATGATTGCAGATGCCCAGATGGTTTCCATGATACTCAATCAGCCCATCTGCCGTTGCCTCATACACTTTTGTCAGCCTGTCCCTCTTTGATGCGTCAAGCCTAAAATCGGTATCCTTCATATTTAATGGTTCAAAAAACTCTCTTTTCAGAAATTCCCCGAAACTGATACCAGACGCCGCCTCCACAATCGCGCCAAGAATATCGGCGCTCGTCCCGTACCGCCAGCTCTCTCCCGGCTGAAAGGCAAGCCGCCCCTGTCCCATTTTCAATGCCATCTCCATAGTCGTCATCGGATTGTCAGAGTACAGCCTCCTGTCCAGCTCATCATAGACAAGCGCTGCGTCGCGGCTTGCAGGATCCGGATCACAATTATATGTAAGCCCTGATGTCATGGACAGACAGTCTTTTACTGTTACCTGTCTGTTTGCTGCCACATCACCATCCGGTGTCGCCACCTTCATATCTGCAAAGGTGGGTATGTATTTTGACACAGGATCAAGCAGGTCAATAACACCGCGCTCCATCAACAACATCACTGCAGCCGCTGTGACTGGCTTTGTCATGGAATACAGACGAAAGATACTGTCTCTTGCTATTTTTTTCTGACTGGCAATATCCGCATAACCCGACTCCGCATAGTACACTTCTTCTCCTTTGTGAAGAACGCACAGATTACCACCCGCAATCTGACCTGCCTGAACGCTTTTCTCAAGCACTTCTCCCAATTTGGTTAACCTTCCATAATCAATTGTACTCATTCTCTTCCCCTTCCCTGACACTACTCCGCAATCCTTAGACCTGCTTTTTATAGCATCAATGCCTATTGATCTGTATCTTCCTCTGTGAACTCCACAAACCTTGAAAATGCTTCCTCGTGCATTTTGGACACCGCCCGCGGATTCCGTTTTAACAGCGAACTCATACGTCCGTATTCTTTCTTTGTCCTTGCGCTGTTCACCCTTTCCATGAGTGCTGCCCTGGACATTCTGCCGCTCTCACCAAGCCTGCCATACATTTCCTTGCCTGATTCCAATGCTGAATTAATCTTTCGCAATCCTGCCTCCGATTTTTCCTTCAGCTCACCGCCATAAAATGCAGATACCACCTCAATATGCTTCTGCAGCCTCCGAAAGTCCTCGTTGTTCTCCTCGAGACTCATCAGCACTTCCTTGAGGTTAATCGCCTCACGGATACTCTCTGCCATGTCAATCGATATATACGCTGTAAGTATAAAAACAGTAACTTCCAAAACATTTGTGCTCATACGGGACACAAGACGCTCCACCGGCGTATGTCCATATAACGTGAGAATCACGGAAAATACACCCCATGCCAGCGAAGACGTCACACAGATGTGACCGTTTAGGTTCAAACGCTGGTTACTGTAATCCCAGTATCGTACATGAAACATCCGCTCCATTGCCACTCCGGTAAAATACTCCAATATTGTGGCACTCACCATTCCCACTCCAAACACCAGTCCGGGATTTGTGCGGAATGGCAATGTAAAGATCAGTACGACAATTGCCCCAGATCCATAGATTGGCAGAAAAGGACCTCTCATAAAGCCTCTGTTAACCCATTTTGCCTTTAACACAGACACATAACAGGTCTCCCATATCCATCCCAGAAAACAATAGAAATAAAAAAAGAAAAGCCATGTTGAAAATGTGTATATCATTGTAATCCCTCCACGTAAATCAAAAGCATGCCGTCTTTCACCTCAATCTCGGCATCCTCTCCTGTAAATTCATTGCTCACGCCGATCGGGAACTCTGATTTTACAGTAACATTATCCAGCAGATATTTCAATCCTTTTTCCGAAACCCCATGTGCATCACCGGCAAAAGCAAAAACGGATACGCGCTTTCCTTTCTTAGTGTCACTTGCCGAAAAAGAAATCTTTTCATTTCGAATCAGTATCAATGTGACATCATCACCCACAATAATGCCTCTCGCATCCCGATTTAACAGGTATAATAAGCATTGAACATTTGCAAATGTATGGTCAAGTCTCCCGCCAAGCGCCCCATAAAGCTCAAACTGCCGACACCCTGCTGCCAGTCCCTCCTTGACCGCTGCGAGCATATCTGTATCATCTTTCTCAACTGGAAGTCTCTTTATAAGAAAATCTGCATATGCGGAATCAATCCGCTCTTCATTTTCCAGTGAATCCATATCCCCTAATACAATATCCGGTGTCAATCCGATTTTGAGCAGATAATCCAATCCCCCGTCCGCAGCAATGCACAGATCTTTCTCATTTAATATCAGCTGTTTTTTCAGTTTTTGTGTATCACACGCCCCTGCTCCGATTATCACACATTTTTTCATAATTATACCCCCTGCGTGCTTCAGCACGCATACCAATCAATCGTTTGAAAGTAATCTTCTTTCAAACTTTACCGCTCTCCCCTTACAACTCAAAGCCTGTTACAACACAAACTAATTATATCATACAGAAAAAGTTCGTCAAAGTCAAGCCTTTGGCGAACTTTTGTTCTTTCTTATTGTTGGTCAAACTCCCTAGAAATTCTTAAATACATCTGTTTCTTTCTGGAGCGCTGCCGCAATCTGCTGGTTCTCCTCCATTCTGTTGCTGATATTCTCCATATCCTCAACAAGTACCTGCGTACTTTCCGCAGCACCCGTCACGCCTCTTGCGCCTTCCTCGATCGCGTCTGTAATCGTCTCAATCGACGCCGCAATCTCGTCAACTGCACGCTTTAGGTCGTCCGTCTTCGATGTAAATTCATTCATGACGCCTTCTATGTAAGTGGCATTATCCCTGTACTGCTCACCGCTGCTCACAAAGTTCTCAAACTCCGGCAAGATCGAATTGGTCATATACTCTACCAGATTGTTGGAATGCCCGGCAAGATTCTGAACTGCATTCGTAACCACGCCGTTGATCTCCTGGATACGGTTTGCTGTCGCGCGGCTTGAATCAGCAAGCTGCCTGATCTCATCTGCCACAACCGCAAATCCTTTTCCGGCATCCCCTGCTCGTGCTGCCTCTATCGAAGCATTCAGGGCAAGAAGGTTTGTCTGACTGGAAATACTCAGGATATCGTTGGTCAGCCCGTTAACCTGCTCGACACTCTTGCTCTCCTCGATTGCCTGGTTCAGAACCTCGAGAATCTCCTGTACCTTTGTGCTTGTCTCATGCATGTTTGCCTTCGCATTTGACTCCATGATATCCGCATTTTCCTTCATCTTCTTGGAGTAGTCGTTGATGCTGTTTGACTTATCTGCAATCATCTCAACCTCGCTGCGCACTGACTCCGCATTCTGATTGATGATTGTCGCAGAGTGTCCAACCTCCTGCATCGTAGCAGACAGCTCCTGTGTGACTGCTGACAGATCGGAAGCACTGTCATTGGACGTCCGCACACTTTCCTGCACTTCACTGACCACTTCCTCAAGCTTTCTGGAATTTTCGATGATCATCTTCATAATGCTCTGCAGCTTACCCATAAAGGTATTGATACCATTTCCCAGATCGGCAATCTCGTCGTTGGACAAAATGCTGATTCGCTTGGTCAAGTCACCCTGGCTCTGGTCGATACCATTGATGATATCATTGATCTCGCGATTGGCAACGATCAGCTTTCTGATGATCAGGACAAATACACCATACAGTGTTATCAGCAACGCAACCACACTGAGTCCGACGATAGTCATATTTTTAAACACTGCCCTGTTATATTCAGACGTCAGCGCATCACTTGCCTGTGTCGCACTCTCCTGCGCGCTCTCCATCATGATCTCAACCTGGCGCTGCATCTCGTTGCTGCACTGCTTGATCGTTCCGTTTGCAAGTGCGAATGCCAATTCTTTCTCTGCATTTCCACTGTATGCCATCAGGTTGGCAATCTCATATTTCATCGTCTCATAGTTGGATACAAGTGCGTTATATGCAGAGGCATTTGCCTCCACCAGACTGTCCTTGTACTCCACCAGATAAGTATCAAGTATTTCCTCCTCAGCACGAACCTCAGCGACCGTTGCAATCAGGGTGTCAAGGTCTGTCGCTATGATATGGGAGAGTGCTTTCTTGTGAATTTCCTGCATCTCCTTTTCAATATTGCTGAGCTGTGAGATGTTTACCATGTGCTCGTCAGAGATCACCACTGCAGTCGTATTTACCCTTTTCAGATTATTGATTGCTGCAATATTGGAATAAATTGCTAATATTCCAAGTATGAAAACTGGAACTAAAATGACTATTGTGATGCTCAACCGTTTCTTACCATTCATTTTGTTCCCTCCTTATTGTACTACCGAAGCAGTGATTCCATTCACAAGCCTGTCCACCAAATCCTGCAGCGGCATATTATCGGGATTCCCTGCTGCGATCGTGTCGGCAAAACTGGTACATGCATTCCAGTAGCTGTTTCCCACACGCTGAAGCACGCCATACTGCGATTGTTCAATAACAGCTGCAATAGCAGGCACCTTCTCAACCGCATCGGAAGCTGCCGCCACCACATTGGACGGACCTGTACTTCTCTCCTCGAACCGAAGGATCTGGTTTTCCTCATTTGTAATCCAGTCTGCGAGTTTATGTGCCCATGCCAGATGTTCTGAATAGGCATTCACGCCAAACATTTTATATCCCTTGAAGGAGGCCATCTGAATCTGCTGTCCATTGCAGGTATATGTAGGGAGTTTGCACGCACGATAATTATCCCCCCATGCTTCCTGCACCGCAACAGCGTTCCACACACCGCTGATTCCCGCGATGCATGTGTCATCCTGTATCCCCTCCACAAAACTGCCATCCGACTGTGCGACAAATCCCGGGTGCATGGCAATGTCAAGTAGTGCCTGTGCCACATCAACACCCTTGATACTTCCCTCTTCGGAATTCCAGTTGCAGTAATTTGTCACTCCATCGTCATTGATGTGAAACTCAAGCCCTGTATTTCCGTAAAAAGAATACAGATACCAGCCGGAATTGAATTCCATCGACAGCTTCTTTTCGTTCTCCGCTGCCACCTCAAGAATCCTGTCCATCGTCTGCACATCCGAGTCTGACAAATATTCATTGTTATAATACAGAAAATAGCCATTATCCGCAGAGTACGGATATGCATACAAAGTTCCGTTGTAAGAGGCTGCATCCACTGCATCTGTCAGGTTTGCCGCCTTCACCTCACTCTGGTTCTCCACGGGTGAGAGCGCCCCGCCTGCAATCAAACTGTAGAGCTGATCATCTGGCATGGAGAAAATATCTGCCGCATTATGGATATCGCCTAAAACATTTGTTCTTGTATCCGCATCCCCGGACACTTCGATCGTAATCTCAAAATCAGCCTGTCCGGCATATTTCTGCTCAAAGCTGTCTATCATTTTCTGCAGATTGTTGATATTTGCCTCCTCAACCCATATCCGCAATGCCACCTTACCGGATTCCAACTGTTCGCTTCCATCATTTTCCACATTCGCCGCTTCCGTATCAGTTTGATTATTGGCATTCATATTTCCACAACCTGCAAGTACTGTAGTCAATAAAGAAACAGATAGTATTGCCACTAATAATTTCTTCTTCACAGTAAATCTCCTTTCGTATATTATTTTCCGACAATTCCTTATTTTTATTTTATACCATCTGTAATCTTTTTTCAATGAATATATTTTAATCTTTATAAGGCGATTTTGCATGAAATGTATACACAAAAACTGTTAATATTTCCTCCCATCCACGATTGATACTTTTCTCCCCACATACATTTCAGACCCTTCATTGGAAGATCCACGAAAGGCTTTTATCTTCTCACTTTCAGCATAATAGACATTGGGCTCCACTCCTATAACGTTGCGGACTGCATCTGCTACCTGACGTTTCACATCTGTCCCACACCCTGACATCAACGTCTCATTCATTCTAAAGTCTTCCATAAAGACATCCACCACATCAAGGTG
Source organism: uncultured Lachnospiraceae bacterium (assembly GCA_947175175.1). Lineage (GTDB taxonomy): Bacteria > Bacillota > Clostridia > Lachnospirales > Lachnospiraceae > COE1. The sequence goes on along the minus strand of CAMWLV010000021.1, from coordinate 8,493 downwards.
ATGCTCTTTTCTGATACATATAATATAGGAAGCTTCAATGCCCGGTAACCCAGAAAGTGCTGCTTCTATCTGGGATACAGACACACTGTTGCCTCTAATCTGCAAAATATCATCTGTCCCATAATCAAGCCTGTCCATTCTCGCCATTGTTCTACCACATTCACATTTCTCATAATTTATTTTTGTAATGCTCATTGTCCTGTATCTGATCAGTGGGATTCCCTCTTTCTGGAGTGTCGTAAACACCAGTTCCCCTCTGGCTCCACCCGGAAGAACAAGCAGCGTATTTGTATTCACTATCTCTGCCAGGAAAAAATCCTCTTGAATATGCATTCCCCTCTGACGCTCACATTCACAAGCCACTCCAAGTCCCGTCAGTTCATTTAGTCCAAATATGTCATAGGCCTTGATTCCAAGCTTATCCTGGATTTTTTCCCGGGTATTTTCTGTCCATGGCTCCCCTCCACATATCGCCGCCTTTAACTGCAGACTGTTTTTCAGCCCTCTATGCTCCACCATTTGCGCCACATGCATCAGATACGAGGACGTACTAATCACTCCTGTTGCCTGCATTCTCCGCATCAGTGCGATCAGTGCCGTTGGCCTGCAGTCCGCTGCCGGTATCACTGCCGCCCCGACCTTCTCCGCTCCATAATGTGCACTAATACCATCCGTGCATAGTCCATAATTATATGCAATCTGTATAACATCCCCTTCCCCTAGACCTGCCATGCTGACCGACCGCGCCATGCATTCCTTCCAGACGTCGATATCATTTTGTGTATATCCAGCCATTGTTTCCATTCCAGCATATCCAGTACTGTGATCTGATGCGTGATATCGAATTATCTTACTGTTTGACATGGCAAATACTCCCAGCGGATAGGCATCGATCAAATCCTCCCTTGTTGTAAAAGGAAGCTTCTCCAAATCCTCAATTCCCCGTATGTCGCCTGGTTCAAGTCCAAGGTTCCGCATTTTTTTCTTATAATACCCTGCGTTATGATACATATACCCTACGAGCTCCACAAGACGTTTTCCCTGTAAAACAGCCAGTTCATCACGGCTCATACATTCCCTTGCTTTATTCCATATCATGTAATTTCCTCCAAGTATGCGTTATCTTTTTCATTATCACCTATTTATTTTCCTAATGCAAGCAGTTTTCCAGTCATGCGTTTTTACGAGATGTCAAATTGTATACCAAAACAAGCTGTATGTACATTTTGCCATATTTTTTTGTTGTTTTTTGTTCAATGTTCTATTTTTGTAAAAATTAAATGGAATATATTTATGGATATGCTATAATAAAAATATCTTATGAGCAGGAGAACAGCTACAAATGAATAAAAGCAGCAAGAAAAAAAATAATATACTATATATTCTGGCTTGTATTGCCATTCTCATATTTTTGATTGTTATCCTTTTTTATGACAGGGCGACCGATACCCGTCAACAGCAGTCTGCCTATGCTGTTTCACAATGGACAGACTACAGGACGGTATTCAACATGAAAAAGACGATCCTGTCAGGCACGATTACTGTAGACAATTCCATTGGCAACGTAATAGCCTTTTATTCGATTCACCAGAATATCAAAGTTTATGTAGGCAGCCGGCTTATTTACGAGTATCCTGTCGTCAACAACAATCCGCTATCTGATTCCCCTGGTTACTGTTGGAACTTTATCAATCTGCCTTACAACACCAACGATATAGAAATTGTCATTACCAGTCCATACCAGTCCTATCTGAAGAATGTACCAACAATTTACATGGGAAATGATTTTTCTCTCCCCGCTCATATTATAACGAAGGATATTCTTCCCTTTGCGCTTTGCATCATCATGCTTGTACTTGGTATTGTATTATCATTTTACCATTTGTTTATCTCGCGCAACATCAATACAAGTGGGAAGCTGTTAAAACTGGGGATATTTTCTATATTTTTGTCCATATGGTCCATCAATGAGTGCAGCCTGACCACATTACTGCTGAAAAACAATCTGGTAACTTCATACCTGTCTTTTCTGTCATTGATGCTGCTCTCCTTTCCGTTTGCCATGTTTGTCCAGACCTTTTACGAGGACGAGAGCAAAATCTGGAACTGGTTCTGTCATGTAGATCTGATACAGATTGCTGTCTGTCTGCTGCTTGCAGTTACTGGCATTGCGGATCTGAGGGAATCGATTTGGACTACCCATACCATGATGGTCATTCTTGCCGTGGTCATCACAATACAGTCTTATCTCCTCGTCAAGAACGGGGTTCACTCCCGCACGGTAAAAATACACATAGCATGCATTATTATATGTGTTGTGACGCTCATGCTGGATATGTTTGGATTTTACACTGGTACATGGGACGGAAACACTTTTGGACGTCTAGGCTTCCTTACCTATATCATTGCGCTTGGCATCTCCTCTGCGAGAGAAACCACCTCTCTCATGAAAATGGGACAGGAAGCAAATGCTTATCAGACACTTGCCTATACAGACCAGATGACAGGCATGAATAACCGTACCTGCTTTAATGTAGACTTTGCCAAATTATCCGAGAATCCAACAGATATTGCAGTCATTGACTTTGACCTCAACAACCTGAAATATGTAAATGACACCTTCGGTCACAGCGCTGGAGACCTGTACATCAAGAGCTGCGGTACAATTATCCATGAGATTTTCAACGGAATCGGAAAGTGTTACCGTGTTGGTGGTGATGAGTTTGTGGCATTGATTGAAAAAGCATCTACCATCGACATGACACATTATATGGCTATGCTCGAATCAAGCGTCGATGCTTCAAACCGGGAAAACAAAGATTCCAAAATTAAGATGCAGATTGCCTATGGCTGCGCCGTATACACACCTGATATGGACAAAAATCTCGAGGATACATACAACAGGGCTGATAAAATCATGTACGCAAACAAAAAAGAGAAAAAAGAGCGTTTAAAATTTGAGCGTTAACGCAAAAGAAGCAGTTGTATCTATATCACAACTGCCTCTTTCGTTTAGGAATTATTTTTAGGATTATTTAGGAGCTTCATTAGATCAGAAATACCAACCGCTGTTACTTCCATAATTGCCATAATTATAATACGAGTAACCACTGCTGTAATTGTTATATCCATTAAAATAGGAATTGCTTGTTCCATATTTATTATAAGTGGAAGTCGCACCATAGAGCTTGCTCAAGGTTGTAAGGCTGTTTACTGCAGCACTCTCTATACTTTCCATCTTTGTACTGACTTTGTCCGCAAAACCGCCTTCCTTAGCAAACAACGCCTTCACTTTGTCAAAATCAGCGTTCTCCAGCGTCTTTTCATCGATTGTAAGCTCACCGGAATTTGAAATCGCAATACCAATCTCTTTTAAGGCTGTTTTGTTCGTTGACAAGATACTGTCAAGATTCTTCTTGAACGCTGTATTTGCTGCCCCGCCAAGATCTCCCAAGTCATTGTAGACATCATTATAATCTGAAACAAAATTTTTGATATACTTGATCAGGTTATTCTTATCGTTCTCCTGCGCCTTCTTGCCTGTTTCATCCTCTGTGTAAGTCGACTTGCCAAGTTTTAGCATGTTCTTTACATTAGCCTGTATACTATTTGCCGACTTCTCTACTTGCTCGTATTTTGCAAGCTGTCTCGTCTGTGTTAAGGAAGCCGATGCCGAAGTAGTTTTTTTCGTTGAACTAGATCTTGACCTGCTGCTTGTCCCTGAAGTCCGGCTGCTGATGATCTTTCCCGCGCGGCTTCTTCTGGCACTGCGTAAATTTCTTGAACGTAAAAGCGCATTTCTTGAACTATTGATATTCATACTATATTCCTATCCTTTCCTATCCGCATTTCTATGCTTTTTTGTAAGGTCAGGTTCCATCCTTGTTTACGTAATATATATCGGCTTTTCTGTCTGAAATGTTAACATAGTGCCGGAAAATTTTCTGAAAATTCCGTTCCCATTATTCCATCTCTGCATCTGCTGGTTTCTGATTTACTGCCAGATTCACACCCTCTAGCCCATTTACAGTAATGTTTCTGTTAACTTTGGCATCATAAGACTCCGCATTGATGATGTTCGCAAGGTCGATTCCTGTCGTCTCCTTCATGGACTCAAACAGCTTTGCCATCACTGCCGGAACATTCCCTGCCACCTGGTCAACGCCGTTAGAGCCGCTATCTCCGCCGATAATCGTGATCTTGTCAATCTGTGACAATGGCTCTGCAATCTTCCCTGCAATGTCCGGAAGCACCTTGATCATCATCTCAGCTACTGCCGCCTTGTTGTACTTCGCGTAAGCCTCCGCCTTCTTCTCCATGGCTTCCGCCTCCGCAAGCCCTCTCGCCTGTATCGCCTCTGCCTCTGCGACACCTTTTGCCCGCACTGCTGCGGCCTCTGCCTCACCGTATGCCCTGATACCCTGAGCCTCCTGCTCCTTGGAATAGCGGTCTGCCTCTGCCTGTGCCTTTCGCGCTTCCGCTTCTCTCTGTGCCTCAAACTGCTGCGCCTCGGCTTCTTTCTGGCGCTGATACAACGCGGCGTCTGCTTTCTGCTGTGCCGCATACTTCTCTGCCTCTGCCTGTTTCTTCACCTCTGCCTCAAGTGCGCGCTCCCTGACTGCAACCTGCTTCTGCTTTAACTCAATCTCGCGCTCCTGCTTTGCAATATCCGCATTTGCAGTCGTAATCTCAATGGTTTTACGCTGCTCTTCCTTCTGAATCGCATATGCTGCGTCCGCCATTGCCTTCTTGGTATCCGCCTCCATCTGGAGTTCAGACTTCTTGATGGCAAGTTCGTTCTGCTTCTTTGCAATCTCAGTCTGCGCTGCCACCGCAGCATCATTCGACTCCTTGTCCGCCGCTGCCTGCGCCACCTTGATGTCGCGCTCACTCTCCGCCCTCGCGATCGCTGCCGCCTTCTTGATCTTTACGATATTGTCAATACCGAGGTTCTCAATGACATCATTGCCGTCAACAAAATTCTGTACATTGAAACTGATGATATCCAGTCCCATGGCTGCCAAGTCTGGTTCCGCATTTTCCTTGACCAGCTCCGCAAATTTCTGGCGGTCTGATACCATTTCTTCGAGACGCATGCGTCCCACGATCTCACGCACATTGCCCTCGAGAACCTCCCTTGCCACGCCTGCTATGTATTCTGTATTTTTGTTCAGAAAATTTTCCGCCGCAAGCCTCAGTTTGTCCGGCTGGTTGCTGATCTTGACATTGACCGTGGCATCTACGTTGATATTGATATAATCAGCTGTGGGAACTGCGTTGCTTGTCTTGACATCAATGGGAATCAGCCTGAGGTTTAACTTGTCAAGTCTCTCAAAAAACGGAATCCGTATGCTTGCCTTTCCGATCACAACCTTCGACTTTTTCTTGATACCTGAGATAATAAACGCCATATCGGGCGGCGCCTTTACATATCCCAAACATAACAATATGACCAGTAATACGACCACCACTGCTGCAATTATTGCTCCTGTCATCTCGTTCTCCTCCTTCGCATAAAAAAATGTATGTAACCATTCAGAGCATTGCCCCAAATCATTACATACATTATAGCATGTTTTGAAATTCCTGTCACTTTTTATTGCTATATCCTGCAAATTATCTGTAACAGTTCTGCCTTCGGCTTCCTGTTACAAGCATTAAGCCATGCAAAACCACTTCGTGGTGTCAAAGCCACGTACCGTGGCTTGATGCATCCCAACCACTACGCTTTCTTACGGACTTTGCACCGCGGTGCAAAGTCCTAGTACTCTATCCGGTCAGAAATTAGAATTGTGAACCGCCTGTTTCGTACCATTGCGTCGTTAAAATTTCTAGACGATGCCACCGCATCGCCGTCGAAATTTTGCCTAGCACTGGCACGAACCATACAGCCCACAACTCCAATTTCTGTCTGGATGGAGTACTAGGCTAAACTGTAACAATAATCTGTTTCTGTCAAATGGCAGAATCAAACTTCTGTCCAACCTGTCTCTCGTAGTTTGACCGAATGTCCCTTCTAATGAGATAATCCGCATTCTCAATCTGGCTGATCAGGTCTTCAATGGAATCAGCGGTGAATGTCACTTCATCATCACCATCGTTTTCGTAGAATTCCTCCCGGATCTCCCTGCGTTCCGCGCGGTCTTCCTCCAGCTTCTCCTGCTGTTTCTTCTGTTCCGCCTTCTTTGCAGCTTTCTTCTCATCTGCCTTTTTCGCTGCCTTCTTCTTTGCCAGTCTCTCCTGTGCAGTCTTGTTCTGTGCCTTGAACGACTGATCCATCGTCGCAAAGAACGATGTCGCGCCATTGTCATACACATTCATGCCGCAGCTCTTTACATTCAGCCCCATGTTGGCAAGTTTGGTCTTTAACTGGTTCAGTCCGCTCGCGCCCTGTGAGATTGCATTCTCATACTGCTTGCGGTAGTCTTCGTCCACCGCCATGCGCTCAATCTTCTCCTCGTCAATCAAGACTACCATCTTGTTTGGATTGGAATATTTTGAGGCATTAGCCTTGGCATATTCCTTCTGGTCTTTGCTTACGAGAATAAAATCCAGATTGCCGTATTTCTTTTTCAACTGCTCGTAATACTTTGCTGCCTCTTCCGTCAGCTCTGGGCTGCCAATCGTCCTGCCATTGACCTTTGTCTTTTTGGCGGTTTCCGTGGAGCCATCCGACTTAGTGATCGCGATGTCTTCCGTTTTCTCGTTTGTTTTTTTGTTTGTTTTTGATGTGTTGTAGTAAGCAGAAACGCTCTCTGCAACAGCGGGTGTACCCGCAGAAATGGTACTCATAATTGATCCCTCCTTGATTTTTGTATGATATTCTGTGGCTAAAATCCGTTTCAGCCCGTACCTTTACGCCTTCGCCTTAAAGCCTGCGCTCTCCGCCTCGGGCGTCCAGAATATACTGTTATATTTTATCTGCTCCTCAATCTCGCTGACATTTGTTGTTCTTATAATGGATTGGTTTGCCATTTTACTGCATAATGCTCCCCGCTCACTGAACTGGTCTGCAGCGCGGATTTCGGTGCTGATATTGTTATAGTTATTCATACGACAGATGCAGCTTACGATATGCCCTCCCGTGACATTGATGATATCACTCAGACTTTTCATACAATACGGCAGCATAGTTAGATTCTTTTCAAGCCACTGCTCGATTTTTTTATCCTTCGTCGCCCTGTAGTACAGCCGCTCGCTGATCTTTACCTGATATCCGTCCGCCTTCATACACTCAAAGTGTTTCCTGACATACTTCTCATATTCAGATGGATTTTTGTATCTGACATCCGAGTCCTTATGATCTTCTTTTAGCATGCAATCAACTCGCCTTATGCCTTAATGTCAATGGGAGTGTATTGACGCTCGAGATACATCTGAGTCAACTTCTCCTGCTCCACGATTTCTGGCAGTTCCTCGTCAAGCTCCTCCTTGACCACCATGCCGTCTGTGAGCATCTCGTCAAGCGTCTCCTGAAGTGCCTCCTCTGGCATATCCTCAAGCAGTTCGTCAAGAATACCACCCTCATCCTCAATACCGAGTGCCTCCTCGACAAGCTCCTTGCGCCGCTCTTCGGCTGTCTTGGGCTCAAGCTTCTCAGCTGCCTCGGCAATCTTCTCGCCGAGCTCCTTCGCCTCGTCCATACAGTGCATTACCTGCTCCTGATTGAACTGCTTCTTCACCGCATCAATCTGATCATTATAATTGTTAAAGAGTTCCAGCTTTTCCTCAATCTCTTCCATCGTCGTACAATGTTTATTTTTGAGTTCTGCCTTCTTTCCTTCAAAAAAGTCAATCTGCGACTGCGTCTTCTGGAATCTCTCGATTTTTTCCTCTGTGCTTTTCAACCCTTTCCCGCAGTGCTGTGTCAGGACTGAAAGCGGGCTGTTCGCCATTGAAATATTCATACTAAACCCCTATCACTTTCTCGTATCATTGAAATTACAAGTTTCCATAATCACACAACAATATGATTCTCTATATGTTATATCGGTCTGTATTGGAAAAAATCAACCTGTTGGGGGAATTTTGCCGCGAAAAGTCAATCTGTCATTCCCCCATCAGTCTTTCTCCTCTTCAACCACACACTTATCCAGAGCATATTCTAAAAAAGTTCCGATCAATTCATTCCTGCTATGTCCTGTTCTGGCAGAGATGTCTTCTATCTTTGCAACAACTTCTTCTTTGACTCTGATTGAAAAGACCTTGTATCCATCTTCTCCTTTCGCTTTCTTAGGTTTTTTCACTAAGTTTTCATTCTGCATATTACACCTCCATCTAAGCATATTGTATGTTTAAAACGGAGTGCAATATATGTTATAATTTATGTTAACTTATTATGTTATATTGGTTGTTGGTAATTTGAAAGATAATCAAATACTTCTAGATTTTTATATAAATACTATAAATGAGCAAATCTGAGGATTGCACAAAAGAATTTAGTTTGAACCAATCAACATTTGGAATACGATGACATTATGCAAATTTTCAGTG
>CAMWLV010000020.1 GCA_947175175.1 uncultured Lachnospiraceae bacterium | reverse complement strand
CACTTGCAAAATGACTTGATGTCAGACTCATAACACGGTCTGCATAACCTGCTGCCACACTCATGCTTCCCAGACACAGCGATTCCCCGCAAGTGGAACACGCGCCGTACAGCCCGAACAATGGAATATTGTAGTCCACCAGACCAAACGAGCTCGCTATATTCTGTCCCAGAAGATCCCCAGCGTACAGAAACCGAATATCACCTGTCTCGGCACATGTTTTGGACAGTGTGAGTGCCACTGCCTCCTTCTGAAGCGCACTTTCCGCCTTCTCCCACGAGTCTTCGCCAAACATATCATTCTTGTCATCGCTCACCTTGTCAAAGCTTCCCGCAAGCAGTCCCTCGTCCTCCATCTGTCCTACGATCGAACCACTTCCCATGATCAATACCGGACTGCCATATGCAACGCTTGATGTTCCAAGTGCCTTGTTTTTTGATGTATTATTTTCCACTTGATCGCCTCCTGTTTTTATCTCATTTTCCTATTACATAGTTTTTCTTGGAAAGCGTAAAATTATGTATTAATCGAGTAGGGGAAAAGCTTTTCCCCTACTCGCGCGCCGCCGATGCGCCACTCCAGTGGCATATTTCCCATGCGAAAAACTGCCTTTCGCATTAGCATCGGCGTGTGCATAAAAAAAGACACCTCTTATGAGATGTCTTTCAAAACTTTATTCAACTCCTTCAAATATTTCCGCCAATGTCATTTTGATATGCGGAAAAGCCCTTAATGATATTTCCGTTTCTGCATTGTAATATTCTTCCTCGATATCATCTTGTAATATATAGTTCTGATTTAAACTATATTCTCCATCTTCAAGATAGTAAATCTCAACAGCTCGCTCTTTGGGAGATATAATCCATAACTCCTCCACACCAGAGCTTTCATAGATACCTAACACTATCTCTTATACTTCTCACACTGCGCCTTGATCAGCTCCATATCTTCAAAATAGTCAATTTTCATAGCATGCTTTACTTCCGAGAGTGTCTGTGCTGCCACTTCCCGTGCTGCATCAGAGCCCTTCTTGAGGATATTGTATATCTCAGGAATGTCCTTCTCATACTCGTCGCGTCTTTTCCTGATTTGCTCGAGTTCCTCCTGTATGATATTGTTCAAAAGTTTCTTGACCTTCACATCGCCTAGACCGCCCTTTGTGTAATGTGCTTTCATCTCATCGAGATTTGCATAATCAGTGCAATACCGCTCAAAATGTTCATCGCGCGCAAATGCGTCAAGATAGGTAAACACGGTGTTTCCCTCAAGATGTCCGGGATCGCTGACCTGCAGATGCAGGGGATCTGTGTACATACTCATAATCTTAGTCCGCACCTCATCTGCGCTGTCCGCGAGGTAGATGCAGTTTCCAAGCGATTTGCTCATCTTTGCCTTTCCGTCTGTTCCAGGCAGCCGCTTGCACGCCTCCGCCTCCGGTATCAGTGCCTTGGGATCCACAAGTACTGGATTCTCTGGCGCATACACTGAATTAAACTTATGCACAATCTCCTTCGTCTGCTCTATCATCGGAAGCTGGTCTTCCCCAACAGGAACCACATTTGCTTTACAGAACGTAATATCCGCTGCCTGACTGATCGGATATGTAAAAAATCCAACTGGGATACTTGCCTCGAAATTTCTAAGCTGTATCTCGCTCTTTACCGTTGGATTCCTCTGAAGCCGGGAAACTGTTACAAGGTTCATATAGTAAAATGTAAGCTCTGTGAGCTCTGATATCTGTGATTGTATAAAGAGCGTAGATTTTGCCGGATCCAGTCCTGCTGACAGGTAATCCAGTGCTACTTCAATGATATTCTGTCTGACCTTTTCTGGATTGTCAATATTGTCGGTAAGTGCCTGCGCATCTGCAATCATAATGTAAATCTTGTCGTATTCCCCAGAATTCTGCAGTTCCACTCTTCGCCTAAGGGAGCCCACATAATGTCCAATGTGAAGTCTCCCTGTAGGTCTGTCACCTGTTAAAATTATATTGCTCATTTTTTCATAACCTCCATTTTATCATACCCTGCAAGTATCATTTTGTTTTCGCAATGCTTGCCGCTTCCAAATCCTGATATCCATAAAAACGGACTGTATTTTCCATGATCTCACGCGCCACATTTCTGCCTTCCTGTGCATGTGCCACGATATACCGCCCATACATCTCCAGCATTCTGTCCGAATAGGTACCGAGTTCCCCCCTCAGATACGTCTCATAGGACGTGTCATACGCAAGATCCTCTGACGTGTGTATCCTGCGGGCATCATCCGCCAAATTGGGGTACTCTGCCGCAAACTCCTCCATCCACTTGACTTGAAGCCCAATCACCTGCTCCATGACTGCCTTCTTCTCCTCTGAGACAGGCGGCAGCTGGTCTGCAAATACGGCATACTCGAACGGTGCCGTTGACTCCATCATGCGGGCATATTTCTCTTCTATCATATTCCTGCCATTCGCATAATTTGTCTTAAATTCATACAAATACTGCAGCAGCATATCCTCCGTCCATGTCATATACTGGCTCATGCGCATGACCTTGAAGGTGGGCCAGTTGTTCTGACAGCTTGCCCTGCCGCCCTCATTCTGCACCTTGTCAAATGCCTCGAACTCAGCCTTTGCTATGGACAGTGAGAGTGCTGTGATCACTGGCGTGTTCGCGACAATTGCAGTCAGCAGCGCATCACTTTTCGCCGTGAGTTCCTTTGTGCAGGCATCCAGATACAGATCACATTTTCCGACCATATCTTTTTTCTCAAGTTCGTTTGCAAAGATTACGGCAAGGGATTCAATCGCAGTTGTAAGCTCTGCCTCATGTGCCTGGTCTACTGGAAGCAGACTGACTTTCTCCACCAGCTCTGCCACGCACAGCTGTTCCATGTTTTCTCCGCTGATGACCATCTGCGGATTATTTGGCATCCCCTTAAAGAGCCACTTATCATGTGGTGCATATGTTCTATTTAACAGGTAATACAATTTCATTGCCTGTTTAGCGCACTCCGCCTTTGCCAGCTCTGCCGCCACAAGCTGTCCCCGCATGCGCATGCGGGGCAGATTATACTGTCCACTCTGTGAAAAAAGTGCACAGGTCTGCGCAATCTTCCGATACCAGACAGCCTTGGGATAATAATCGATCAGCATATCCCGATACATTGTAAAAATTCCCTCATCATCGCGGAATACTTCCCCGTTCACTGCCGCCGCAAGTGCATAATCGTGCACCGCAAGCCAGCTCTTAATGGTATCCATGGTCTCCTTGCCAGACACTGTAGCTTCCTGATTGCGTGCAAGCATTCCCACGAGATTAAAGCCAAGTATATTTTTATAAAAATCCTCGATGATCATGACACCACAACGATCCCTGCCATGAAATGTCTCGATTCTGTCAATCCCCATAAAGCTTCTGGGCAGCTGTTCATAAGCCTCCTGAAGCTCCTCCCCGATCTGTTCATATATCTTCTTCGTAACCCACATCACAAAACGCGGACCATAGTCGTGATCCTGTGATAAAGCATCATCATATCCAAAACAGTCAGACCCCTTTCCCACAAGTCCCACCGCAATGACAGATTCATAGGCGCGAAATTTCTCTGCGATCATTGGTCTGCCATACTCTTCATAGAAAAGACGGCATAATTCCAGCCCTGTGATTTCGGGCTTGAAATCTTCTACGGAATGCTCCGTGACTTCCTCTGATTTTTCTGGCGCGTTTTCCTCATGAACCTGTGCACTTTCCGCCGCTATAGCTTCCTCGTTTACGATTTCCTCAATCACAGGTTCTTCGATTATCGTGTTCTCTATCTGGGGTTCTTCTGTTACTGCTTCCTCTGACACACTTTCCTCGCCTGCCTCTGACGCTTCTGCTTCTCCCACACTCATTTCCGGCACTTCTGTGCCTGTAGGCTCTTCTGGCACAGCCTCCTCTATTCCAAGCTCTTCTCCAGTCTCTTTTACTGCATTCTCTGCCGATGTAGGTTCTTCTGGTGCCGAGGTGACCTCCTCTATTTTATTTCTTATAATTCCGATATTATCGCTCAGCCTTTGATACTGGATATTGTCTGTACCAAGGTATTTTGCCACGCAATCCCTGCTCTTTTCCATAACCTGCAATGCGTTGGCATAGTCCTTATCCATATAATACAGACTGCCCAAAGCTGATAAAGCCGCACTATAATGGGCATCGTCCACACCGAGCTCCTCAAAGATGCGGATTGCCTCCTCCGCCCTTGCCTTCGCCTCTTCGTCCTGTCCAAGCTCAATGCAAGTATTTGCAAGATTTGCCTGTGTAACCGCCACCTCAAATTGCTTATCTGGTTTATGCGTCACAATATACAGCGCATTCACGAGCTGATCTTTCGCAGACGCAAAATCATTCATTTCCTGATACAGCAGACTCAGATTGTTATAAAAATTTGCAAAATACATGTCATCCTCGTCAAGCTGTGCCACATAGATTGGTTTCACCTGATTATACAGCTCCAATGACTCCTGCAGCAAACCCGCTGCACGGTGGGCATTTGCAGCGTTTAACAGTGTAGTCGCATAGGGAATTGTATCCTGTATCCCCATATCATCCATAAGTGCAATCGCCTTATGACAGTTATCAATCGAAAGGTCATACTGACCTGTCTCCCTATAAAATCCAATAATCTCGTTGTAAAGAGTCAGCAGTACATCCTCCGCCCCTTCCTCGATGGCCCGCACAATATGTGACTCCAAAAACTGTGGTATCTCGTCTATTTTCTCCTGTGCAAAGAGCGCGTCAAGCTCCTCTGTTACCTGATTTATGTCCATATTGTCCTCCTCACTTTATTTTTCTCAATATATCTGTTGTATGCGCCCCTGCCCCGATCAGGTCAGCCCGCTCACAGACTGCCATCTGATAACGGACAAACGCTTCAAATTCTTCTTCACTGAGCTGGTTCAAAAAAGGCCTGATATAATTTGCCGGTCCGTCAGGCGATATAATCTGAATCCGTTCCAGTCCTTCTGCCTCATTAAGAGCATTGATCTCTTCCATGCGCATATAATCATAGAGATCACTTGGTGTCGATATCGTCTGAAAATCCTCCGTAAAGCGCTTCTGCTCCATACATTCAAGCACATGCCGCTCCTTAAAACCATATGTGATGACACTATACTCATTCATACAGTACGCCACCAGGATTACACCACCCGGCTTCGTGACGCGCTTTGCCTCGCGGAGCGCCTGTCTCTTGTCCTCAAACCCAAATAAATGATACATCGGACCAAACAAAAGCGTCACATCAAAGCTGTCATTTGCAAGCTTTTTCAGATTAAGGGCATTTCCCTGCATCGCCTTGACACTGCTTGCCTTCTTTTTCAGGATACCCAGATTGTACCTGACAAGCTCCACCGCCGTGACATCATACCCTTCTTCTGCCAGCTCCACACTATAGCGTCCAGTTCCTGCACCAATATCCACAAGCTTGATCCGACTTCTGACAGCATCATCCATCTCACAGTCGGATCCTGCCGCCTCTTTGAGTCTTACAGCTGCTTCATCCAGATACTTGTGGATATATTTCATGGAAACACGGTACTCCACCTGTCCATGACGTGAATTGAAACGCTTTTCCTCATTGAATTTGTTATAATATTCTTCAAGCTCTGTCATTTACGCAATTAGTACCTCCAACTTGCGCTGTACCCACGTGATAATCGGTCCTAAGAAAAATGCAACCAAAATCGTGACGATGCCAACATCGCCACCAAGCAGAAATCCTGCTGCCATAAAGCTGATATCCCATATCATGCGCACCACCTTAAACGAAACCTTTTTCACATGACCCGATATGATAAATGGCAGCGCATCGTATGGTGAGGAGCCCAGACCTGCACACATGTAGGCAGCTGCCCCCAGCAAAAAGATGGCAAGCGATGGTATCAGCAGTATGTATTTGTTTCCCGTAACCTCAAAAAATCCCACTGGAAGCAGCAGCGACCAGATCCACCTGAAAAAGTCGGAAATATATCCCAGAAAGCACATATTGCCTATCGTTCCAAAGCCAATCATGCCAGGGTCATACTTGATCACAAAGACAAATGTCACCAGATGACACAACAGCTGGCAGGTTCCAAAGCTTAACGGCACGAAATTTGTAACCCCCTGCGTCAGGCAGGAACAGGGATCCGTGCCCAAATTGATCGCCCTCAAAAGCGACAAGCCCATTCCCTGCGCCAGCACGCCACACAGCATCATGATCATCCGGTTTCGAAACTTGGGCGGACGCGCAAAGCATTTCATTTTAGAACTCATAGAAATTATGCTCCTCCACCTTTTTGGCTTCATCGTCCTTCGAAGCCGCTTCCGATCCTACTTGTTCTTTCTCTGATGCACCTGCGACCTGCCTTGTGTGCACATTGTCTGTGCGTATGTCAATCACTGGACCACCTGTGCCATTGATATAATCGCCAGTGATCGTCACTTCTCCAATATTGTCATCTTTAGGTATCTCGTACATGATATCAAGCATAAAATCTTCAATGATCGCCCGGAGAGCGCGTGCACCAGTATCCCGTTCCATCGCTTTCTTGGCAATTGCTTCCAATGCACTGTCATCAAAGTTGAGTTTCACTTCATCCAGCTCAAGAAGCTTCTGATACTGTTTTAAAATCGCATTTTTTGGCTCCTTTAATATCTTAATATAGCTCTCCTCTGTAAGACTGTCCATAGGACAGATGATCGGAAGACGCCCGATAAACTCTGGGATCATGCCAAATTTTTTGATATCCTCAACCGTCACCTTCTTTAAGATATTTTTCTCTTTGTCAAAGGCATCTTTCAACTCCGCATTAAATCCAATCGAAGACTGTTTCGTGAGTCTCTGCTTGATAATCTCCTCGAGATCAGGAAACGCTCCTCCGCAGATAAACAGGATATTTCTGGTGTTGATCGTAGTCAGCGGCACCATGGCATTTTTGCTGTTTGCCCCCACAGGAACCTCCACATCAGAACCCTCCAGGAGCTTTAACATTCCCTGCTGTACAGACTCACCACTCACATCGCGCGATGTCGTGTTCTTCTTCTTGGCAATCTTGTCAATCTCATCGATGAATACGATGCCCTGTTCCGCCTTCTCCACATCATTTTCCGCCGCTGTCAGAAGTTTTGAAATCACAGATTCGATATCATCTCCGATATACCCCGCCTCCGTCAGCGAAGTCGCATCCGCAATGGCGAGCGGCACATCGAGCAGCCGCGCAAGCGTCTTTACCATATAAGTCTTGCCACATCCTGTCGGTCCTAACAATAGAATATTGGATTTCTCGATTTCAATTTCATCCATCGTGCCAGTAGTCACACGCTTATAGTGATTGTATACCGCCACGGATATCACTTTCTTGGCATAATCCTGTCCTACGACGAAATCATCAAGCTGCGCCTTGATCTTGTGCGGCGCTGGCAGATCATTGATGTTAAATACAGCCTTCTCTTTCTTTTCTTTTGGCTTTTTCTTCTTGAGCTTCTGTCGGTTCGGAATACCTCCGTCCCCCTGCAGATCTGCAATATTGACGAAGCTGATATTTGGAAAACGCCTCTTGCCATCCTTACCGTTATCCTTGTCAAAATTCAGGTTCGTGTTGTTGAGCATTCCCTGATAGTCAAACTGGCTGACGGTATCCATCGTCTTGTGCATACAGTCTGAACATACAGAGATGTGGTTTGGAAGCTTGAACATCCTCCCTGTCTTGCTCTCCGGCCGTCTGCATATAAAACATACATCCTCGTACTCGCTTTCTTTCTCCTCGTATTCGTCCTCAGATCCCTTCTTGTCCTCTTTTTTATCGTCATCAGCGTTTGACTCATCCCCAGTCATATCCACAATCTCTTCGTTGTTGTCAAAGTTGTTATCTAACATTATGCCCTCCGTTTTTTCATTCCACTATTCTTTATATCCAAGCATCACATCGACAGTCCGCTCCTTATACTCACCATCGCTCTGCCGCATCAGCACGACCTCAACCTCAGTACCTGCCGCATAGTACTCCAGCAATCCCTGCAGTTCCTCCATGCGTGTGATCTTCTCACCGTCTATGTACATGATGATATCTCCCTTTAAGATCCCTGCCTCATCAGCAGCCGTATCTTCCAGTACATTGTTTACATACACACCTTCTGGCATATCATACCTTGCAGTCGCCTCCTTGATGACGTCTGTACCAGCAATTCCAAGAAAAGCACGCTCCTCCTCCGGCACCTTTTTTCTTGTCTCTTTCTGCATCAGATCTTCGATAATCGGTTTTGCAGTCGAGATCGGAATGGCATATCCCATTCCTTCGATCACATAGTCGGCAATCTTGCTGGAATTGATCCCGATCACTTCACCCCTCACGTTCAGGAGCGCACCACCTGAATTGCCAGGATTAATCGCCGCATCCGTCTGAATCAAGTATCCTGGAATCATATCCGGATCGTCGGCAAACACATTTCTGTTCAGCGCGCTTATGACTCCTGTCGTGACGGATTGTCCGTATCCAAGCGAATTGCCGATCGCAATCGCCGGCTCTCCCACCTGAAGGCTGTCTGAATCCCCCAGTGCCGCGATTGCGATGCTTTCCAGCGTCTTATCTGACATATCTTCCAAAAAGACAGAAACAATAGCAAGGTCATTCTCCGGCGAAGTTCCCTTCACATAAGCTACCGCCTCCTCTTCATCAATGAACTGTACATATAGATTATTGTTATCCTCGACTACATGATAGTTGGTGACGATCAAAAGCTCCTCGTCACTCTGCGCAACAACGATTCCTGAACCATTTGCCTGCTCGTCATACTCCTCATCATACCAATAATCATATGCCGTATACTCGTTTGTGATGGACACAACACAGGGCATTGCTGTCTTTACCACAGCAGTCACGTCCGCCATAACAGCAAGTGCCTGGTCCTCCTGATCGATAACCTTTACATGGCTTACCTGTACGGAATCTTTTTTCCCTTCTTTTTCCTCTTTCTTATCAGCGTTTTTGTCGTCTGTCTCGTCTTCTGATTCCTCAGACTGCTCATCATCTGTCTCCGACTCTAAATCAGTCTCTGATTCTGATTCTGCCTCATCCGTTTCTGTATCTGTCTCATCCGTCTCTGTCTCTTCCTCTTCAAATCTAGGCTTCTGAAGCGTATCCCCGGAACTGGACTTATCATTATTACCATTATGATTCACACCACTGTCCGAACTTTGTCCTGTGGGAGCATTGTCTACATTCCGAGCACCTTCTACACCGGCTGCCCCTGCGATGACACTGCCTGAAAGAGAATTGTCCGCTACGATGTTTTCCGAAGCATTTTCGTCGACATGGATTTCCACTCTCTCCAACCATGCCGGTCTTGTTCCATTTGCACCGTCCATGAATGTGCTGATCACATATCCCCCGCCGAGAACATACACTCCGGCAAACGCAGTACACCCCAGCGTAACCATAATATTTTTAAACGTTGATTTCTTCTTTCCCATACTTAAAATACCTCCTTATGCACGGCACACTCGTTTTTTTCACTCCACCGTAACAGACTTTGCAAGATTCCTGGGCTTGTCGACATCACAGCCCTTTCCAACTGCCACATAATAGCCAAACAGCTGCAGCGGTATGATCGCCAGCGAATTGGTAAAATACTGATTTGTCCTTGGAATATAGATCACATAGTCCGCTGCTTTCTCAATCTCTGTATTACCCTCATTGGTTACTGCAAGGACAAATGCGCCTCTTGCCTTCACCTCAACCATATTGCTGAGTTCTTTTTTGAACAGAACGTCCTGTGTAGCAACTGCCGCAACTAGAGTTCCCTTTTCAATCAGGGATATCGTTCCATGCTTTAACTCCCCTGCGGCATACGCCTCCGAGTGAATATAAGATATCTCTTTTAATTTCAGCGACCCCTCCATGGAAATTGCATAATCGACGCCCCTGCCGATGAAAAATACATCTTTTGCCCCGATATAGCGGTTGGCAAAGCGCTGTATCCTTTGCTTGTTGGACAAAAGCATCTCAATCTGCGCCGGAAGTCTCCTCAGATCCTCGATCATGTCAAGAAATGCCGCATTATCCAACCTTCCGCGCACCCTTCCAAACTTCATCGCAAGCAGGTACAGCGCGATCAGCTGTGCACTGTAGGCTTTTGTGGTGGCAACTGCGATCTCCGGACCTGCCCATGTATACATGACATTATCCGCCTCCCGCGCAATCGAGCTTCCCACTACGTTAACGATTCCAAGTACTTTATATCCAAGCGCCTGCGACTCCCTGAGCGCCGCAAGCGTGTCAGCCGTCTCACCCGACTGGCTGATCACGATCACCATCGTTCCCTCTTCCATTATCGGATTGCGATAGCGGAACTCGCTCGCCACATCGACCTCCACCGGTATCCGCGCAATTCCCTCAATAACATACTTACCTGTAACTCCCGCATGGTACGCAGAACCACACGCCACAATAAAGATCTTGCTGACCGCCCTGATCTCCTCGTCAGACATGCCCAATTCCTCGATCACAATATCATTGTCCTTGATTCTTGGTCCCAACGTATCTGTCACCGTCTTAGGCTGCTCATACATCTCCTTTAACATAAAATGCTCATAGCCGCCCTTCTCGGCTGCGTTGGCATCCCACTCAATCGTGACGGGCTCTTTGGTAATCTCCTCCTCGTCAACCGTATAGAAATGCATATGGTCGGCACGGAGACGAACCACTTCCTGATTTTCGATAAAATAAACTTTCCTGGTATATTTCAAGATCGCAGGTACATCCGACGCGATAAAACATCCATCCTCATTCTGCCCCACGATCAAGGGGCTGTCCTTTCTGACCGCAAAAATCTGATCCGGATGGTCTGAAAACAGAATTCCAAGCGCATAAGAGCCCTGAACACGGTGCATAACCTTTGTGATGGCTTCCAGCGGATTTCCCTTATAATAATAATCAATCAAATGTGCGAGCACTTCCGTATCTGTATCCGAGACAAACTTGTATCCCTTTGAGATCATTTTCTCCTTCAATGGCAGATAGTTCTCAATAATTCCATTGTGGACAACCGCAATCGTCTCCTCGGCATTGTAGTGCGGATGCGAATTGGCATCACTTGGCGCCCCATGTGTCGCCCACCTCGTATGTCCGATTCCGATATTGCCGGGCATCGTTGCCCCGCCATGTGTCAGTTCCTCAAGTACCTTGAGCCGTCCTGCCGATTTCTTGATCTGAATCCGCTCCCCGTCAAGCACTGCCATCCCTGCGGAGTCATATCCCCTGTACTCCAGTTTAGAAAGCCCCTCAAGTATCACTGGCGCAGCCGCATGCTTTCCGATATATCCTACAATTCCACACATGATTACTGTCCTCCATCTTCATATTTCTAATTCCAATATGTCTTACTCGCACTGCACCACTTCACGATGCCCTTCGGCAGACTTTGATAATGCTTTCCCAACTGGTATCCGATCAGCTTACACCCACTCGATAGGATCAAATACGGTATCTGCAGCCAGTTTTTTGTCCTTTTCAGATGTTTAATTGTACTCTTGACAAGCTTTACACCCTCGTTTTCCGAGGATACCGCCTCAAACACCTCCGGATGCTCTGCCTGCGATACACCCAAGTCAAA
This sequence comes from uncultured Lachnospiraceae bacterium, assembly GCA_947175175.1. Classification (GTDB taxonomy): domain Bacteria; phylum Bacillota; class Clostridia; order Lachnospirales; family Lachnospiraceae; genus COE1. The sequence goes on along the minus strand of CAMWLV010000020.1, from coordinate 26,544 downwards.
ATTTCTGTGAAACTGCTGCATGCAGGTATAGTTGTGGGAATGGCGTACCTTCGCGTCCGCCGCATAGGCGATGCTGTATCCCGCCGTGACCGCGTGTCCGGCATACACCATATCCTCATTAAAAATCGCCCTCTTGACAAAGCCGCCGATTGTCTCATAGATCTCCCTGTTATATGCCGCACATACATTGGAGCAAAAAAACGTCTTGATCCCAAGTCTTTCCATATCCGCCGCCGACTTTACCAACGACTGGTCTGGATAATTAAAGCTCCTTGTATATTTCTCAATCTCACGACAATCAGGAAGCGGAAGCTGTCTTGCATATGCTGCAGCAATGTTCTCCTGCCGATCCAATGCCTCCACCAGATACTGTACCAATCTGTCATCCACTGGTATCGCATCCTGTGTCATACATACAAAAATATCGGATTTCGAGTACTGCACTGCCTTCGCCCTCGTCCTCCCATGATCAAATTCCTTTTCTGAGAGGTGATGTATCTCAATATTCTTATATTTTTCCAGAAAACCCGTTCCATAAAAAAGCTTGTAAAAATACCGCTCTTCCGTATTCATGATAATGATCTTCCGTATGGGATATGTCTGCTCCTCCAATGCCCTGATCAGCTCCAAAACCTGCTCTCCGGGCTTATAGGTCAGCAATATGACATCTACACTGTACTGCATATTTATCGCTCCCCGTATGCCAAAAAGGAACCGTTTTCGGTTCCTGATCGGCTCCTTTATTCTCCATTATAACTTACTCCCGTATCCGATGCAATACGCTGGCTGCACTGTTTTACAGTATCTGTCGGCGTGTAATCACTCTCGTCAAACAGGAATTCATGTAACAAGGTTACATTCTTGGTAAGATCTATCGGCACTACGACACTGGCGTCCCCTACACGCCCGTTCATCTTAACATAATCATTAAACGGAAAACCGGCTGTCTCACCAATCTCATAGCTGGCGATATCAGAAAGCAGCTCTAGAATCTCTGGCATTGTGAGGGACGTTGCAATCTCTCCAAATACAGAATCTACAATCTTATTGAGGGTTGCCGGATTCAAGGTCATCGACTTCTTGGCAATCTGGGTGAGAACCCTTCTCTGTCTCTCTGTCCTCGCTCCATCTCCTCCGCTGGTATATCGGATTCTGGAATAAGCTGTCGCCTGCAGTCCGTTAAGTGTCTGAAGTCCAGCGTGCTTAACAGGAATATAGTCCACACCTTCGACCGCATAATATTCGTCCTCACCTGCAGCATTCTTGCCTACCACTTTTCCTACCATTGATATCTGATAGCTGTTTAGATGGGCAATCTCCTCATCCGTCACATCAATCTCGACACCGCCAATCGCATCGACAACATCAATCACCGCATCAAATCCCACAGTGACAAAATCTGTGATATCAAGATCGAGATTCATATTGAGCATGCCGATCGCCTGTTCTGCGCCGCCCCTTGCGTAAGCTGCATTCGCTTTACTATACTTATCATTTGTCATATTGAGCCATGTATCACGGTACACAGATACAAGCCTCACTTCCTTCGTATCCAGATTGATCGACGCGACCATGATAACGTCTGTACGTGTATTCTTATCAAGCTCTTTATTGCGTGAATCTACACCAAACAACGCAATATTCCTGTAACCTTTCATAATGCTCGTTCCCTGTTCAATTTCAACCTTAACAGCTTCATTGATATGAACTTTTTCTGGGTTGAGCTCAACATGCTGAATATTCTGTGTCTTCTTTACTACCCACATCGCCGCCAGCAATATCAACAGCAAGAAAATCTCTGCAATAAACAAAACAATCTTTTTGCGCTTTTTCTTCGCTGCCTGATGCGGAGTCGTATTGTTAGACTTCTTTTGCACTTTCGTTTTTGCTGTACTCTGCGGTTTGCTGTTTGAATGTGCTCCGTTATTGGACCGTGACTGTCCTGCTGACTTTGGCTGTGCACCAGATGCCTGTCTGCGAGGCTTTTGTTGGTTTGACGTTTCAACTGCTCTTGCCTGACCATTTGACCGCACTTCGTTATTGGACCGTGGCTGCTCTGTCGGTCTTGACTGCCTGCCTGCACCTGATACCGTCTGTCTGCGGGGCTGACCGCCCATTTTGGACTGGCTGCCCGGCAGTGCCTGCCTGCTCACTTTAGGCTGACCTCCATCTGGCGCCTGTCTGCGGGGCTGAGCACTTGATCGGGGGGCTCCTGTCGGTCTTGACTGACTGCCTGACTTTGACACTGGTCTCCCATCGCCGCCAGACCTCCTCTTGACATTATTGCTTTTGCTATTATTATCATGATCCTGCATTTTTAACCTCCATGCTGTCGTCAGCACAAATTTTTTAATAGGCATTTTTATTGATAAAGCCCTTGAAAAATGTAAGGAATAAAATCTTAAAATCAAATGCCATCGACCAATTTTCAATGTAGTAGAGGTCATACTCTATCCTCTTTTTGATCGAGGTGTCTCCTCTGTAACCGTTTACCTGTGCCCATCCCGTGATTCCGGGACGAACCTGGTGCTTTATCATATACCTTGGTATTTCCTCTTTAAACTTTTCAACAAAAAGAGGTCTCTCTGGACGAGGGCCAATCAAACTCATGTCCCCCTTTAACACATTAAAAAGCTGAGGAAGTTCATCAATACTTGTACTTCGCAGTATCCTTCCCACTTTCGTGACTCTCGGATCATTTTTGGTCGTCCAGCCTTTTTTCTCGTCGGCTTCGTTTTGAACCTCCATGCTTCGAAATTTATACATTTGAAAGGGCTTGTTGTGAAGCCCGACTCTTTCCTGTTTAAAGATCAATGGTCCTCTGCTCGTCACCTTCACCCCGACCACTGCTGCAAGCATAAACGGGGAGGATAACACGATTGCAATCAAAGCCCCCGCAATATCCACCAGACGCTTCAGCAGCATATTCGCCACATTGTTGAGCGGCACTCTTCTGATATTTACCACCGCCAGTCCATCCAAATCCTCCAGATAAGGCCGGCTTGGTATCACACTATTGTAGTCTGGAATAAATTTTGTATGCACACCTGATTTCTCGCAGATTTTAACAATGTTCTCCAGTCTGTCATAGTCTGCCAGAGAAAGTGTAATACCAATCTCATCCAGCTGGTTTTCCGTCAGAATCGTGTGCAGCGAATCAATTTCTCCTGTCACTTTCACACCTTTGTATACGGCTCCCACTGGAACATGATCATCTAGTATTCCATACACTTCGTACCCCCATTCAGGGTTCGCCTTGACCTTGTTAATGTACTCCTCACCTGCGCGCGAGTATCCGACTAACAGAATGTGCTTGATATTGTAACCTTTCCTGCGCATCCTGCGAAGCCAATATCGAACAGTTTTTCGCATCAAAGATTCCGCCACAATGTTGATTCCATAGAACACGCCAACCATGCCTCGTGAGAAATCCGGTATATTGATGGCAAAAAGCACTACCATAACTGCCAAAAGTCCTATTGTATTCGCTTTTATTATATTAAAGATCTCATATACGGTCTTCGCGGTACGCTTTGAAGAATACAAGTCAACTGCATTGTATAAGATCAGATATTCTGGTACAATGGCCAGAAACGCGATAAAATAAACCTGCACCGACAAAATACCTGTGCCGGGTTCATTCTCCTTCACAAATCCGCTGAGCCACAAAAACCAGGAAAGCCAGTAAGTAGCTGTGATCACCAGTGCATCGAGCAGAACCAGCAGTCTGTTAAAATACTTCTGATTATCTCTTATCAATTTTCTCACCCTTATTCCAATGGAAAGAATTCAACACATTTCATTCTACAATATTTGAGCCAAAAGTACAACTTATTTTTTATTCATACAAAAAGTCTGACTAAATTCCTCCAAAGTTCCAGTTGTATCGACACGTAATTTACAAATCTGCCCTTGTCAAATTTTTGTCTGTGCCTTTTTCCGGCAGGACTCATCGAAAGTTTCACTCCCCTCCACAGTCCTGACACATAATCCCTTCCCATTCCTTTTCTGACAAAAAACAACGTTTTTATCGAAAATCCCATAATCAGAAACGGCAGATTCAAAACAATCTGCAGAACCGGCATATTTTTGTAAATAAGATAGATACTATTCCTTGATGCCAGCCCGGTTTTAAAGGTATTGTACCTCGAACCGCTTGTCGCGCTTCCGGCGTGGTATACTATAGAGTTTGCCGCAAATTTGTTTCTATATCCATAAATTTTTGCCCTGTAACCAATATCAATGTCCTCAAAATAAGCAAAGTGTTCCTCATCAAACAGTCCCACCTGATTTTCTTCCAGCAATTCCCTGCGGTAAATTGCCGCGCCTGCACATGCAGCAAAAATATCGCAATTTCTCGTATATCTGTTCGGATTTTTCCCTTTTCCTCTGGCGTATGCCCAGCCCAGCGCGCAGTAATAATCCCCCGCATCATCTGTCCTATCCTTATCGTACAGGCATACCAGCTTTGCCGAAGCTGAAAATATTTTTTTATTCTGGTCACTGTCCATAACCTTTTCGAGCTCATGCACAAAGGAAAAATCTGCCTGCGTGTCATTATTCAATAAAATAACATATGGTGTTGTACTCGCCTTAATTCCTTGGTTCACTGCATGGCTGAAGCCTGTGTTCTGCTGGTTTACGATCAACTGAACCTGCGGAAAATGCTCCCGCACAAGCTCCATACTGCCGTCCGTCGAAGCGTTATCCACCACAATGACCGCAAGATCCTTTGTCGTACCGTCGTACAAGCTCTCCAGACACGCTTGAATATATTTGATACCATTGTAATTTGGTATCACAACCGTTGATTTTATCATAATCTACATTTTCCTTATACACACGGGATCTAACAGCAGTCTTGCCCCATCTGCTGTCAGTTCTTTGCAGAGTCTTGCACCAAGCTCCATCAGTTTCTCTTCTCCGCCCGCTGTTCTCTCCAGGTCCTGCATCCACTGTGGCAGCTCCTTGTTCTCTGTATAAAGCGTGCTCACATAAGGCTGCCCTGTGACCTCCTCATACACTCCCTGACACACCTTGCTGACTGCCATATTCCGAATATCAAGCTGTTTGGTATTCTGATACAGATCCATTCGGTTCATATAACCGGCATACAGTAATGGCTGTCCTTTATAGATACCAGATGCCACCTTGCCATGTCTTGCGACAAAACCGCCCACTGCCGCCAAATCCGGCCGGTGCGCCAGCACACCGTTCTTATACTCAATGCGGTAAAAACCAAGGTGTTTGTTGTGGCGCACATCAACTTTCCACCCCATGCGTGATGCAAAGTCAATCAGCGCCTTTTTTCCCGCCTCATAGGCATACATCTTGCTCTGTGGATTGTCCGCAGTGGAATTTTCATGACAGCGCCAGTGATAGAGCACTTTCGGAACATGCACAATGGCTTTCTCTGCCGGCTCTGCATCTTTATTTTCCTTTTCCTTTAACAGCAGGCTTCCCACCACCCGAAGAATGATATCATAGTCCTGTGACCCGTCGAACTCTTTTCTGATCTGTAGTTTTTTCAGAATATCAGACCGCACTGCCATAAAATGGCAGATATAGTTGTTCGTCAGAAGCAGATCAAGATTAAAATCGAGCTTAAAATGCGGGTCATAGAAATGCTTTCCAGATTCATCGCATTTATCCTCGTCGGAATACGCCAGAATCGGTCTGTCCGCCTGTACAGCGTGCGCCATCTCGTACAAGGCATCAGCCGTCAGCAGGTCATCATGATCCAATAGACCATAATAATCTCCCGTAGCAAGTTCAATCGCGCGGTTTGTGTTCTCCGCGATGCCATCATTTCCCGCAAGTCTGACATAACGGATACGCGCATCCTGGTATTGGTCTATCACAGCCTTCACGATGTCACTCGCGCTTCCATCTGCAATGATCAGTTCCCAGTTCCCATATGTCTGTCCAATACAGCTGTCGATCAGCGCACTCATATAGACACTCTGCGTCTCGTATGCCGGTACAAGTATTGAGAACTTCAAATCCGATATCCCTTGATCCGCCCTCTGTTGTTCCAGTGTGCTCTGGTCGGGTGCGTGATAATTATAGTCTGCATAATATTTTGCCGTCACCCGCTCCCACGCTGCAACAACCGCCTCTCCATAGCCATTCTTCTTACTATAATTTATTGTCTTCCTAATATTTTGTGCCAGCGACATCTTAATTCTCTATCCTCCATCTGCATTCCTTATGATTTCTTTTCCAAAAACATCTTTCTGGTGACAAAGTTGTAAACCATCACAATTGCCGTCGCGATCACCTTCGCACCTGTGTAGGCAAGATCATAATTCAATACATTCTGAAGAAATTGTATATTGCCATAAACCGGACCCACACATACCCAGATGATCAGCTGATTCAATCCCAGCCCGATCACACTCAGTATAATAAATGCGACAAACTCTTTCCTGCGGTCTAAATCTTCCTTCCGCTCAAAGACAAATTTAAAACTTAAGATATAATTTATAATCACGGAAACTGTAAATCCCAGCGCTGAACCTGCCATGGAAGCAATTTCAAACAGCGGATCGCCGCCCAGTCTCACGATCATTTTCATAACCGATATGCCAATAACATAATCAATCCCAAAGCAGATCACACCTACCAGGCCAAACTTCATAATCTGCGCAAATAAATTTTTCATATATGATCCCCGTTCTTCCCTCACGAAATGAAACCAGACGGCTTTTGCCTCAGCCGTCCGGTTTCATGGCACTTTCTACCTTTATTCTTCTATAACAGCCTTAACCTCGTTTGTCAGATCTTCTACCTTCTTCTGTGCATCCTCAAGGCTTGTTCCCTTGACACCCATGTAGAACTTGATCTTTGGCTCTGTACCAGAAGGTCTTGCACAGCACCAGGAATCGTTCGTCAGGTCGAAATAGAGTACGTTCGACTTTGGCAGTCCTGTCGGATAAGTCTTGCCGGTCTCAAGCTCTGTGATGACATCGTTCTCATAGTCTCTTACGCGCACTACATCAAGCTCACCAAACTTCTTAGGCGGATTGTTCCTGAACTTATCCATGAGCGCTGCAATCTGCTTAGAACCATCAATGCCCTTCATCGTGATCGCATACTGCGTCTCTTTATAATAGCCATATTTCTCATAGATCTCAAGCATCATGTCATACAGTGTCTTGCCATTCTTCTTGCACCATGCTGCAACCTCACACAGACACATTACCGCAACGACTGCATCCTTATCCCTTGCATGTGTTCCTGCAAGACAGCCATAGCTCTCCTCAAGACCAAATACATAATTGTTGGAGCCTGTCTGCTCAAATAATTTGATCTGCTCACCTATAAACTTAAATCCTGTAAGCACCTCGATCAATTTTACACCATAAGCCTGTGTGATCGGGGCTGTCATATTCGTTGTAACAATCGTAGTGACAAGTGCAGGATTCTCCGGCATCGTTCCTGTTGCCTTGCGCTCTCTTAAAATATACTCAGCGATCAGCATACCTGACATATTACCTGTAAACGCCTTGTACTCTCCGCTCTTCGTATCCAATGCATAGATGCCAAGCCTGTCCGCATCCGGATCTGTTGCAAGCACGACATCTGCATTCTTTTCCTTTGCAAGCTTTAAGGCATATGTAAATGCCTTTGGATCTTCGGGATTCGGGTAGTCAAGTGTCGTGAACTTCGGATCCGGATTCTCCTGCTCCGGTACGACATATACATTCTTAAAACCAAGCTCAGAGAGGATTCTTCTCACTGGCTTGTTTCCTGTGCCGCAAAGCGGTGTGTACACGATCTTGATATCATCTGCAACTTCCTTGATGACATCAGGATGGATGATCTGCTTTTTGAGCTCTACCATGTAAGCATCGTCAATCTCCTTGCCGATCACCTGATACAGTCCGGCATTAATCGCCTCCTGCTTGTCCATCGTCTTCACTGTATGGTAGTCTGTGACAGCTTTTACCTCACTGATGATATCCTTGTCCTTAGGTGCCGTGATCTGCGCGCCATCCTCCCAGTATACCTTGTAACCGTTGTACTCCGGCGGATTATGACTTGCCGTGATCACAATACCGGAGATACAGCCAAGTGTCCTCAGTGCAAAGGAAAGCTCCGGTGTCGGTCTGAGTGACTCAAACACATATGCCTTGATGCCATTTGCCGCCATACACAGAGCTGCCTCATCTGCAAATTCCGGTGACATGAAACGCGAATCGTATGCGATAGCAATACCCTTTTCCTGTCCGTTTGCCTTGATAATGTAGTTTGCCAGTCCCTGTGATGCCTTTCTCACGGTGTAGATGTTCATGCGGTTCGTACCTGCGCCGATCACACCTCTGAGTCCGCCAGTACCAAACTCAAGCTCCTTGTAAAAACGTTCCTCAATCTCGCTCTCATTATCCTTGATCTTTAAGAGCTCATCCTTTGTCGCCTGGTCAAAGTAATCATCACCCAGCCAGAAGTTAAATTCATCCATAAAACCCATACTGCTACCTCCACATAAATTCATTAAAATCAGTGCGTTGTCAATTTGCACCATATTCCAATTCTATTAAATCAAAAATTTGGAAATATTTCAAGATTATGAGCATATTTAACCAAATTTAATTTCATTTCGTTCTCAAAGAGTAATCACTATGATCAAGTGAGAAATTCGGGTTGTAATACGGATCCCCTTTTGCCAGCAGTTCCTTCCAGCGCTCACGGAACAGAGCTGATTCCTCCTCGTAGCGTTTTGCTTTCTTCTCTTCTGCAACATCACTGCCGCGCGACGCTGATTCAAAATGATACAGCTCCGCGAACGGCGTAAACACATTCAGATATCCTTTCTCCCGGATCCGCAGACAAAAATCCACATCATTTAACGCCACTGCAAACACCTCGTCGAGTCCGCCGAGTGCGTCATAGATACTCTTTCTGACCATCAGACATGCGCCTGTCACCGCCGACACATTCTGCGCATAACACAGCTTCCCCATATAGCCGAGATTGTCATAGTTGATCTTATAATGGGTATGCCCTGCTGTTCTGTGCGCGCCAAGTCCGATGACCACACCCGCATGTTGTATCGTCCTGTCCCCATAGTAGAGTTTTGCACCGACTGCCCCCACATCAGGGCGCTGCGCGTACATCAGCATCGCTTCCAGCCAGTTCATGGAGATCACCTGCGTATCGTTATTCAATAACAGCAGATACTTTCCTGTTGCACAGCGCGCCCCGAAGTTGTTGATCTTTGCGTAATTAAACTCCCCATCATAGGTAACTACTGTTATGTTTTTCTGTTTTTTCAGGGTATCATAATAGTCAAAAACCGCTTTGTCCACACTGTTATTTTCTATGATAATGATCTCATAATTCTCGTAAGTACTGCGCTCCTTGATGGAGTCGATACAGCGTCTCAGATCATCTATATGATCCTTGTTCGGAATCAAGATCGAAATCTTGTCCTCACTCAAGATCTCATATTTAATCTCAAAGATTGTATCAAATGCCCTGGTACTCTTGATCTCAAAATTCTTGAACCCGCATCTGGTAAGGTGGTCTGCCACTGCCCCCTTCGCCGCCGCAATGGCATAAGGTTTGGCACTGATATCGCTCGCTGTGCTCGCCTTATGGGAACGCCAATAATACATAAGCTTTGGCACATGCACGACTTTCTTGGCATTTGTCGTCAGACGCAGTATCATATCATGGTCCTGACTGCCGTCATAGCCGCTTCGAAAAAGCTCCGTCCCTTCAAGCAGTTCTCTTGAAAACACACTAAAATGACAGATGTAATTGTTTGCCCTGAGATTGTCCGGCGCAAAATCAGGCTTAAAATGCAGTGTAATCATATTGTTGATGCTGTCACCCTTGAAAGTGGTCTCATCACAGTAAATATAATCCGCCCCCTCCTCGTTGATCACTTTCACATACTCGTACAGTGCAGAGGGGTGCAGAATATCATCCTGGTCAAACAGACCGATATACTCACCAGTGGCAAGTTTCAGGCATTCGTTGGTATTGCCCGAAATTCCCCCGTTTTTGTCGAGTTTGCGATAGACAATCCTGCCATCTGCGCGCGCAGCGTATTCCTTGCAGATCTCTCCGATATAGCCGTGCTCCTCGTCGGAACCGTCCGCCAGACACAGCTCCCAGTTCTGATAAGTCTGGTTCATCACGGATTCGAGCATTTGTATCTGGAACTCTCTCTGATTGTTCCACAAAGGCACTAGGATACTGATCTTTACCATGCGGTCAAATTTCGCATTTCGCTGGCTTTCAGCCTGCTCTGGCGTCGGAAAGCTCGCCGTGCCATGGAGTTTTTTTGCCTCCGCCTCGATCTTCTTCTGCCGCAGCTTTCTGGCGATGCCTTTCGGACCGCCTAAGTTCCGCACACGCCTGTAATTCCTAAGCCCCCAGTGCATCGTCTGACGCAGGGGTTTTGACGCCTTCCACAGTGGATTGTTCTTGATGCGGTCGAGCTGGAACTGCAGACTGTCCGCCTCGTTTTTGGCGTCCGCAAGCCTGCCTGCAAGGGAAGCAGCACGCGCTTTTTCCTTCTCATATGCCTGTTTATAGAATTGCTCATCCCGCTCCTCTTTATTCTGATGACTGTCAATCATATCATTTGCCATTATGCATCACACCTTTCTTTTGTATCCCCATCATCTTTTTTGGGGATCTTAACATACTGTTCCAGATCACAGACCAGTTTGTTGTCAAAGAGCACACCAATCCTATACGTTCCTGGTTTCAGGGTGCTTCTCTCAATGTTGATCTGTATGCCCGAGAGCGCAGTATTTCTTGTTCCTTTCGGGCCGTTGCTCCCTTCCAAAAGCGCCGCGACATCCTCCCTGAGCTTTGGTACAACCTCAAACTCATACACACTCCGAAAATCAAAGCTGCGCGTCTCATAGATCAGCCATAGTCTGCAAGGCAGGTCTGCATTGTCTGCATTCTTGACAGCCCACCACCCTTCGATCATTAAGTTATTATCTGTTATTTTATCGTCTGCTATGCCATCTCCATAACCAATATTATCAATATGAAGCATGATCTTGTCAAACCCTGTCATTCTGTCATAGATTTTTGCCGCCAGTCCAGACTTTACATGCAAAAAACTCCTGACATCATACTTTTTAAATATTGTATGTTTCCTTTTACCAGTTTCCCCGTCATCTTCAAGCAGTACTGGTGTGCTCTGTCTGTCAAAATCGTACAAATATGCAGTGTTATATTCTGCATCCCTTTTCCACTGCACCAGATTCGGGCTGTAAAAGGGATCGCGCGCATTCAATAACGGATATTTTTGATATAATTTCCGCTTCTCCTCTGTTAAACGTCTTTGCCTTTCCGGCGAGGTATCCTGCCCTCTGCTGAGGGATTCATGGTGTACCAGCACTGCCTCATTGACCTGTACATTCCAATAACCGCTCTGGTACAGCCGAAAGCAAAACTCCACATCATTATATGCTATGGGAAAGTTTTCGTCAAAACCACCCACCGCATCAAAGACACTTTTCCGAATCAGCATACACGCTGCGGTGACTGCAAGCATATCGTAGTTCTGTGTGTTGTGCCCATGATACAGGCAGCCGTTGTCCACCATACCGCCAAGCTTGTGCGCTGGTCCGATTCCCATATTCGTAATCCCTGCATGCTGAATCCTATAACAGCCGTTTTCTTCTGAACAGTATGGGTAATAAAGCTTTGCTCCTACAGCACCCACATGAGATTTTACAGCATACGCCATCATCTTCCCAAGCCAGTCCCTGCCCTCGTCTGTATCCATCACCTCAATATCGTCATTTAGGAAAAGAAGATATGCTCCATTTGCTGCCCGTGCCCCAGCATTGCACATAGCGGAAAAATTAAACTCTCTTTTTTGATAGAGATATCGGATTGTCAGGTCACTCTTTTCTTTCTTTTTTGCATCAATCATGTGTGTTATGCACATCTTCTGCTCTGAATTACTGCCGTTATCTACAATAATAATATCATAACAGCTGTAATTTGTATATTTTATCATGGTTTCCAGGCACTTTTCCAACACCTTGGCATTATCCTTGCTTGGAATAACAATTGATACTTTATCATGACACATATCTGAATTGATACTTGAGGTCCTGTCCCCTCCCCTATACAGTGTCCTGATCTGATCAGAGCTGTCAATCCGTTCTGCGTCAGCCAGACTGTCATTTGTATACAACACTTTCGGTATATGAATGATTCCTTCTGCTTTTCCCCGCTTTTTCCGGTCCAGCGCAGCCATGAATATTCTGTAGACAATCTCATAAATGCTATTGTCACTCCCATATTCTCTCATCGCTGCCAATATTTGACCGCCTCTGATCGCAAATACACTGCCAATATAGAAAAAAGACGCAATTGTATCCGGTGAAAAATCGGGTTTGAACCACGGAGCCCCCCTGTAATGATCATCTCCAAAACGATAGGACGATGTAATCTCATCCTCGAATATATCTTCCTCGATCGCATATAGTTCCTTCAGACTCCCCTTATAATCCTCATCCGCATAAACCAGAACAGCATCTGTATCCTCTGTTAAGGCTTCTGTAAACACCGCCATGGCATATTCAGATAGTGTACCGCCGCTTTTTACGAAGAGATATACCTCATCCGTGTGGAATTCCCCATAATCCTGCATTTTGTCCATACACGAAGAAAAGGGAAGCGTGTGTATCTGCTTCCCTAAAGCACCTTGATCCAGCTGTTGCCCATACCGTCTCTCCAGCTCTGCTCCCTGCGCTTTCAGCCATTGCAGGTATGGCGTCTTTTGTGCAAAAAATTCCTGTTTATATTCTTTCATACGCATTCATATTCATTCAATCGTCAATGTTTTCTCCATGCTGCGATAAAGCCGCTGTCTGGAACAGCCATCCTTTGCAGTCATCCACAGCTCATAAGTATCCGGCGGCAGCGCCCCCTCAAAAATCCAGTTGCAGAAGCCTGTCAGCTCCACATTAATCTCATCTTGTAAAATCGCAGCCACATCTTTGCGATACCGCCTCTGCACTGGCAGTTCCCACACCTTGCCGATACTGTTCACCAGCAGAATCTTGAACTGATAGCGCGCATTGTCCACCCCCGGCACATAAGCCCATCCCTTGATGAGATAATATGTCTTTTTCTTCTGTCCGTTCTTGGTCACTGCTTTCGCAAAATTCTCCCTGCCACAGTCCTCTACGGTAATCATGATTGCCTGATTCATGTTCTCCAATGCAGGCAGCTTTTTGGACTCGGCAAGCATATCGTCAGCATCAAACATATTGAAAAGCTCATATCGCTCCAGCCAGCGACAGCTGTACTCTGGTTCCCCGCTGTTTAGGAGTGTCCCGATAAATGGATCCTTTCTATACAACTTCGGATGTCTCTGATAAAGCACATCCTTCTCTGCCAACAGACGTTTCAGTTTCGTTTCATCCTGAAGATCATCTCCACGGCTGAGGGACTCGTGATGATACAGCACAACATCATTTCGCTGAACATTGTACAGCCCCTTGCTGCACAGCCGAAAGCATAGATCCACATCATTATATGCCACAGCGAGTCCCTCAAACAGTCCCCCGATCGCCAGGAAATAATCCCTGCGCATCATGAGACATGCCGCGGTGACGCCAATCAGATCATACACAAAACGGTTTCTTCCATAATAATAGGACACACTGTCATCCATCTGCTTTAGTTTATGCCCAGGACCATAAATCGTATTGTTGATCCCTGTGTGCTGTATCTTGGTCGAGTTTGGATACAAAAGCTTAGCACCAACAGAACCTACATGTTTTAAAGAAGCCTGTCCGACCATCCTTGTAAGCCAGCTATCCTCGATTGCCTCCATATCATCATTGAGCAGCAGGATATACTCGCCCTTTGCCTCTTTCACACCAATATTGCACATATGAGAAAAATTAAATTCCATTGGCAGATACAGATACGTAAATGGACACTCCTGCATGAAATTTTCCAGTCCGATACGCACCCTGGCTGTGCTCCCATTATCTACAACGATAATCTCATAATTCGGATAATCTGTATGTGCATAAACGGAACGAATACACTGCCTTAACACGTCTGGATTATCTTTTGAAGGAATGACAATACTGACCAGCGGTTTCTCTGGCAGTTCATAAACTGGATACGAAATCCCAGTCTGTGAATCCACTACCATCTTCCCTGTAATCCCCCGTCTTGCAAATGCACTCTCGCGGATAAAATCGTACGCTTTCCCCACACCGATGAAATCCGTCTTGTGCATGAGTCTGTCCTCAATGTCTTCCCTGCTGCTTCCTTTTTCATTCGCGTGAAACAGGATTTTCTCAATATGGCCAGGACGTCTGCCATGTTCCGTCGCTTTCAGCACAAAATCATAGATATTTTTGCGATAGTCGTTGTCGCCAAGCCACTTTAAACCCAGATAAGCCTCTCTGCGAACTGCAAAGATATTGCCGAAATACAGAAAAGAAAACAGTGTATCCGGTGACCACATCGGTTTGGTCCATGGAAAGATCCTGTGTGCGCTTTCATCATTCACTAGATCCCGGTCCACTTCCTTTTGTGTCTCCAGCATCCATGTATCCTCATCTGCATAGACAATATTCACATCCTTATGCATCTCAAAATATTGCGGAATCTCACGATAAACATCCGCCGCAATTCTGCCTTCCTCTGACACAAACAGAATGTACTCTTTGTCAAAACCCGACAGGGAAAAGTCTCTGCCGCACTCCTCCATATACACAATATCAAATCTAGGTTTCTGCTCTTCATTGGAATCCTGCCTGCCTGTTTGCTCATTCTCCTTAATCCACAGCAGATATGGATCCGTCTGGCAGCGCAGCACTCTCTCATACTCGTTTATACATTTTTTATATAATCTGCCCTGTATAACTTCCTTTATCTTACCTAACATACCAATGAATCCCCCATCTCCGGGCATGCTAACCCCTCAACTTCGTCTTAAAAAACCCCTTTGTTTTCGTAACAAAATTCTCTTTTACCGCATGCTGCACCAGCTGGCTGGCAAGCGCCTGTGGAAGTTCCAGAACATCCATATCAACAGTGAGACGCTTCCCCCCTTCAACATCAATGGTACAATTGGGATCCTCATTATCAAAAACGATCAGACCACATTCCTGTCGGCTTCCATTAACCTCAACTTCATCCGCCATGTAGATCCTGTCCCCAACCTTAATCTCCCGGATGTCCACCACACACGGATACGTACATGGGTCGATCCTTATTTTCACAGCATTGCCAGGAATATCGTACTCCAGTTTCAAATATCTCCCAATTGCAAAACAGCCCAGAAGCTTTATAGAGTTTTCCTCACTGAATCCCTCTCCATAGTCCACAAAAATCTGCGTAATATATTTAATGTCCGCGTGATTGCAATACTTTAACATCCCCTCAAGCGCATATGCCCTGTTTCCGATCAGCTCCCGCATACGCCCCGCCGACGCACGGCTTCCAGTGATACGAAGCTGAAACTCTTTCTCCTCCTCAGTGGCAGCTGCAATCTCTTCATCTGTAAATCCCAGAATATCTTTCATCAAAAGGTCTTCACAGACCTTTCTCATCTCTCCGCTCAATGTATAATTATAAAAGGCACGAAATGCAATGTCCTTCGCCTCAATATGCTTGTCAAAGGTCCACTCATAGTCAATGACATGCCACTGTTTCCCCTCCACAAGAATATTAGGAAATATAAAGTCAAAATTGCTGACTGCATAGGTGTCTTCATTGTAATGCAGCCAGTGCATATACTCCTGGATCAATGCCTTAAAGCCTGCCACGTCTGCCTGCATCAGACACTCGTCAAGCAATGTTTCTAAGGTCTTTCCTCTGCAAAATTCAAAAGACAGCCCGTTTTTGACATCATCGCCAATCACAGTACACTTGTTAATATCTATTTTGGTACCTTCATACCGCGCAGATAGCTGTTCATATGCCTGTCTAGTGTTCAACAGATGTCTGTGTGCAGCCTCTGTGTCCGGCAGCTTCTCCACATGCATTTGCCCGGGAGCCTCTCTGACAATGGATGTGCGGACTGCCCACTTTGCAGCCCTGTCATTGGAAAACTTTGTGTAAATGACATTTGGCGCGCCTCCGACCACAAGCAGATAAGAATTGGAGAAAAGCGGGAACTCATTCTCGTCTATAATCTCATCAAACACTTGTTTCTCGTCAAACAGCAGGACACGCTCCCTGTCAAAATTTCTTAGATTATTGCTCAGCTCACCCTTTTGGGGAAGATACCGATCTGAATAGATGGTAGTCACAAATTTATAATCAGGGTATGGATAGTAAAATGCATACTCGTGAATCCCAGCCTTGTCAAGAAGCTTCTCCAGACCATGCCTCGTAAATGTCCTCGCCGAACCGCCTTCACGATATCCCTCTAGTCCGGAAAAATAAGTTCCCAGGTGATCCTCGCGGCAGCCTGCCCAGTATTTTAGTCCAAACTTATTCTCAATGGCAATGACCAGACGCCCGTCAAGTTTCCTGTGACAGTTGCAGATCTGCAGAAAATCCTCGTAAGGTGCCGCACCGCCAATATACGCCTGTCCATACTCAAAGACACCGATCAACAATACATAATCATAATCCTTGTCAAGATGCGGCTCGATATCCTTGAAGTTGCCAACCACGATCGTGATATTGTCCGCATTGCGGTTGCGGTAGGCATTTACCATACTGCGCTTCTTGGACAGGTCGACACAGGTGACACTGCCCGCCCTTTTTGCCAGCAAGCCCGTGATCGCCCCACAACCTGAACCAATCTCAAGCACCTTATCTGTTTTCTTAAATGGAATCCAGTCTATGATATTTGTCCGAAGCGGCGAGAAATGATAAAAAATGGGCCAGCTCTTCTCTCTCTCGATAATCTTTGGAAAGTCTTCCGGCGGATTGTACATGGCAATGTCAAGCATCTTATCCTCAATATCGCCATCAGAATACAAATCCTGCCCTGAATAATACGTATAATCTAAGGTTACACTGCCGATCTTTTCCTGTTTTACCTGCACATCCTCTTCCATGTTCCCTCACCCCACTATTCTATAACGCCACATTTTTAACCACAACTATCGAATCCATGTCATAATATCCCACTGTATTTTTATCGGACACAACCGTCACATCGAGCGCATCATAAAGCCTGTGATATACCTTGAAATCGTCCCCTTCATAGCCTGTCACACCGAAGGATAGCAAATACTCACCACCCTGCAGCGACATCTTCTGTGTAAAGCAAACCTCCTTTACATCACCAGCTTTCACTGGCTCCAGAAACGCCTTCTCAAACATCGTATTCGTTCCTGTGATCTCAGTCCCCTTGGCTGTCTTAAAAGAAAATGCAAAAATAGGCGCTGGCAGATCCTGATAAAACCGCACCCGCATATTGATCTGGAACATAAGCCCTTTTAAAATGGAATTTGTTCTGATCCCACGGTCATCTGTCAGATAGATCTCCTCTATCTCTGCCTGCTTCGTTCCATACTCCAGTGTTTTTGACTCCTGTGTGCTCCCATCCTCTGGCTGCTGTCTTGCACGCTTCTGGGCAGCGGCATGGGTCTGAACTGCCTCCTGAACCTCGGCATCGTTCAGCAGATTTTGTTCTGCTTTCGATTGGGGAAACTCATACTGTCCTACTAAGACACGCTTATAGTCATCAATCATCGCCTTGGGAGAACCTTCCCCAAGCTTCACTCCTTGATTGAGCAGAATAACCCTGTCACAATACTTCGCAATACTGCTCAAATCATGGCTTACAATCATGATGGTCTTCCCCATTTTCTTAAATTCATCAAACTTGTGATAGCACTTTGCCTGGAAAAAGACATCACCGACAGAGAGTGCTTCGTCGACAATCAGTATTTCTGGATCAATGTTGATCGCCACCGAGAAGGCAAGGCGCACAAACATACCACTTGAGTATGTCTTCACCGGCTGATGGACATAGTCACCGATGTCCGCAAAGTCGAGGATATCCTGCATTCTCGCGTCAATCTCTTCATTGGAAAAACCGTTCATGGTACCATTGAGATAAATATTCTCAATACCTGAATATTCCATGTTAAATCCAGCGCCCAACTCTAACAAAGCAGAGATCCGCCCGTTAACTGTGACACTGCCCCCCGTAGGATTCAAGACACCTGTTATTATTTTCAAAATCGTAGACTTGCCAGAACCATTTGTTCCAATGATTCCGACACACTCCCCCTGTCTGACATTAAAACTGATATCGGACAGAGCATGCGCCTCGCGATATTTCTGCTTTCTGGTAAGCTTCAGGGCTTCCTTAAGCCTGTCCATCGGTTTGTCATAGAGCTTATAGACCTTGCTGACATGCTCCACTGTTATCGCATTTTCAGCGTTTTCTTCTCGTTGCAGCTGTTTGTCTTCCATAGTTTCCCCCGTATTTTATGCTATTCGCCACATTACAGCACATCGGCAAAATGCACTTTAAGCCTTCTAAAGATCAGTGTTCCCACCCCAAACAATGCAGCGGTGACAACCCAGAAATACACTGTCATATAACCATCCTGCCAGAACCATGTATCAGCAAACATCGCGTTCCTGTAACCATTTACAATATAAAAGACGGGATTGCACTTAATGATTCCCTGAAGCACTGGTTCCCCATCCAGCATTGCGATATTCCACAGAATCGGTGTTGCCCACATGCCAACCTGAAGGAAAATATTGACAATCTGCATCAGATCCCGGAAAAAGACAGCAATCGCGCAAGTTGTATAGCTCAATGCCAGCACAAATATAAACAGGCAGAAACTAAAATAAATCAGCTGCAGCAGGTAAATATCTGGTTTATAACCATATACAAAATACAACAGGAGCATAAATACCACAAAAAACATATGGGTAAACGATGCTGCAATCAGCTTCACGACTGGTATGATACGAATCTGAAATACAACCTTTTTGACCAGATAACTGTACTCGAGAAGAGATGTTGTCCCATTGCTGACCGCCTCGCTGAAATAGAACCAGGGCACAAGTCCCGCCGTCAGCCACAGCACATAAGGCGCTTCCACACCCGCTGTCAGCAGCTCCTTCTTGTCCGCCATCATGATATGCCCAAACACAAACCAATACAGCAGTACGGTCACAACAGGCTGCGCAAATGCCCACACACGTCCCAGATATGAGCCTGCAAAACGGTTTTTGAAATCATTTTTCGCAAGCTTCCAGATCAGCTGCCTTGACCGCCACAGTCCCACCAAACTATTTCTCATCGCTTAAAATCCTTTATTCCGCCCCATTTCTGATCCTTGTCAGAAAAGATCAGCTCCATTCCCTCTGGTATCGGCCATTTTACCCCGATATCAGGATCACTCCACAACAGTCCCCCCTCATCATTTGGGTGATAGAAATCCGTACATTTATAACAAAACTCTGCATATTCCGACAAAACCAGAAAACCATGGGCAAAATTCTTGGGAATAAAAAACTGTTTCTTGTTCTCGTCTGACAGAAGAACACCAAACCATTTTCCAAAGGTTTTCGACCCTTCCCGCAAATCTACAGCCACATCAAACACTTCCCCCCGCACTGCACGGACAAGCTTATCCTGCGGATACTGTTTCTGAAAATGAAGCCCTCGCAAGACACCTTTTTTGGAAGCTGACTGATTATCCTGCACAAATACCTGATCAATACCTGCTTCCTTGAAATCGTTATAGTTGTAGGTCTCCATAAAATAACCTCTGTTATCTTTCAATACCTGTGGCGTGACCACTTTGAGTCCCTCTATGACCACCCCGTCAGATATGCATTCCTCTACTGTAATCTTTCCCATGTTCTCACATATTCCTTTCCTTATTCTATACCCAAATAGCTGACATTTAAGTCGACCCTTCCCTCAATGCCAGCGACACTGCCGCTTGAAGTGTACTGCCACATATCATACCGCCCAGTGTACAGAGGCGTATCTCGGTACTCCGCAAGCCATATCTTTAGCGAATCCATCTCGTCCACAAGCAGGTTATTGTAATACCAGTAGCGGCTGGAATACACACCCGCATCCAGTCCGGCATTTCGAATTGTCCGGCAGAACGCATTTGCAATTGCTGTTCTTGCCGCCGCGTTAAGATTGTCCGCCCTTCCGTTTCCTCCGGCACCTTCTATGTCAATATAAACCGGATAATCAATCTCAGTGTCACCGAGCAGGGAGACCACCATACTCGCCTCCTCGACCGCCTCCACAGGGTTGATCGCCTGTGTGAAGAAATATAAGCCAACCTTAACTCCCGCTTTCTTTGCCCCAGTCAGATTTTTATAAAAATAGGGATCCTCGATCAGCCATCCAGAAGAAGAACCTCTGTAACCGCAGCGGATAATCGCAAAATCAACACCTTCTGCTTTCACAATCTCCCAGTCAATCTCACCATTCCACTTTGATACATCGATACCGAGTTTGACAGCATTCTCACGCTCGTCCTTCTCCATGTCCAGCAGTGCCGTGTGCTGGGAATCGTCCTCATCCTCGCTGTCAATCTTCTTATCCTTCGTATCCTCCTTGAGGATGTCAACCTCCGACTCCTCATGTACAAAAAGGTCAATATCATCGATAACCGTATAGGACACAATGGATTTCACCCTGACATTGACAGGAGATGCCGGCACCTTAAATCCCGGCTGCTCATTCAGGGAAACTTTGTATTCCCCGGGTTTTATGTCCGAAATCAGTATGACGCCGTCCTTGTCGTCATCGACATACACTCCAGTGTCTTCAACCGCCACGGCAAATTTCTCTCCTGATACCACATCGCCCTTGTCATCGACAATCTTCACCCTGATATCACGCTCCACAGAACTTGCCAGAACAGTGAGACTGCGCACGGACTCACCGTTCTCATCCACTTCATCATATGTACTCTGATTGGAACCGTTTGGCACTTCGGCATCAAAAAAATCGCTGTCCTTCATAAATGCCGATAAATCAGCGCCATGTACCCTTCCATCCGCTTCTACGACCTGATAAGAAACACTGTCTGTATTGCTTCCAGCAGCGGGGGGCGGATTTTTCCCCATAAGTTTATTGTAATTCACCAGCACCACCGCTGTCATCACTGCCAGCAGGGAACACAATACAAACAGTATCCCGATTTTCTTCCCCTTAGAGTCCATTGGCAACCTCTACAAGATACTTTCCGTAATCAGTCTTCATCAGCGGTTCTGCGAGCTTCAACAGCTGCTCCCTCGTGATAAAGCCCCTCTTATATGCTATCTCCTCAATGCAGGAAATGTAAAGCCCCTGCCTCTTCTGGAATGCACAGACAAAATCCGCAGCGTCGAGAAGGGAATCATGATTTCCTGTGTCAAGCCATGCAAAACCGCGTCCCATTGTCTCAACCGTCAGTGTTCCGCGCTGCAGATATTCATTGTTGATGCTTGTAATTTCGATCTCGCCCCGCGCAGATGGTTTTACATTTCTGGCAATCTCGACCACATCATTGTCATAAAAGTAAAGTCCTGGCACCGCATAGTTGCTCTTTGGTTTTTCCGGCTTTTCCTCAATCGAAATCGCCTTTCCGTCCTTGTCAAATTCCACAACACCATACTCCCTTGGATCGCGCACATAATATCCAAATATTGTAGCACCGCTCTCCTTTGCCGCGACGCGCAGCAAAAGCTTTGAAAAGCTTTGTCCGTAAAAGATATTGTCGCCGAGCACCAGCGCCACGGAATCCTTTCCGATAAAATCAGCACCAATAATAAAGGCATCCGCAAGTCCCCTTGGCTGCTCCTGAACCGCGTACTCCATATGAAGCCCCAGCTGTTCCCCCGTGCCAAACAATTCCTCAAACGTCGGAAGATCGCGCGGCGTCGAGATGATCAAAATATCCCTGATTCCCGCAAGCATCAGCGTTGATAACGGATAATAGATCATCGGCTTGTCATATACCGGCATGATCTGCTTTGAAATCGCCTTTGTCAGTGGGTAAAGCCTTGTGCCGGAACCTCCTGCTAATATAATACCTTTCATCGTCTACTCCTTTTATTCATTCTTCGTCATACAGGTGCCACATGTGCCCCTGTGCATCATATGCCAAAGTGGGAACGCCCTACCTTTCGATACTGACGTTCCCTGTAACTTAACCTTATTATTTATACATTTCAGCATAGTACTTCTGGTAATCGCCGCTTGTCGCATTCTTCATCCATTCATCATGATCAAAATACCACTGAATCGTCTGTCTGATACCGTCTTTGAACATCGTCTCCGGCTCCCACCCAATCTCTGCCTTGATTTTATCCGGCGCGATCGCATAACGTCTGTCGTGTCCTTTTCTGTCCTCAACATACGTGATCAGATCCTTCGATACAAGTTTCTTTCTCGGATCATCATCGGCAAGCTGCTCCTGAAGCGTTTCAAGAATAATATTGATAATCTCAATATTCTGCTTTTCGTTGTGTCCGCCTATGTTATAAGTCTCAAATAATCTCCCCTCTTCCTGCACCATGTCAATCGCCTTTGCGTGATCCTCGACATAAAGCCAGTCACGCACATTTTTTCCATCCCCGTACACTGGAAGATTTTTTCCCTGCAGTGCATTGTTGATGATCAGCGGAATAAACTTCTCTGGAAACTGATATGGTCCATAGTTATTCGAACAGTTTGTAATATTTGCCGGAAATTTGTAAGTGTCCATATAAGACCTCACAAGCATGTCCGAAGACGCCTTACTCGCGGAATATGGGCTGTGCGGCGCATATGGGGTAGTCTCATAAAAGTACCCGCCATCCTCCTCAAGAGAACCGTATACTTCATCTGTCGACACATGGAGAAACTTCTTGTCTGCCTGAAAGCTCCCGTCAGGAAGCTCCCATGCCGCCTTTGCACAGTTGAGCATCACGGCTGTGCCAAGTACATTGGTCTGCACAAATACTTCCGGATTCTTAATGCTCCTGTCCACATGACTCTCCGCCGCAAAATGAACTACCCGGTCAATGTCATTCTCCGCAAAAATCTTTGCGATCGCTTCCTTGTCCGTAATGTCCGCCTTGATAAATGTATAGTTATCCCTGTCTTCTATATCCTTCAGGTTCTCAAGATTTCCAGCATAAGTCAGTACATCCACATTGATGATCCTGATCTCTTTATCATATTTTCGAAACATATAATGAATGTAGTTTGATCCGATAAAGCCTGCACCGCCAGTCACCAAATAAGTTCTCATCAAATATATACCTCCACATGAAATTTAATCGTACATCTCATTTTATCCTAAATTTGGCAATAATGCAACCCTAATACCCTAAGTAACTGTAGTTCAGGTCAACAGCCGTGCTGATCCCGCTGATCTTACCCTTGCTGGAATACTGCCACATATCATACTTTCTTCCTGTATATGTAGGTGCCGCGGAATACTGTGCGAGCCATATCCTGCAGCTGCCAACCGCACCCATATTCAGTTTGTCCTCAAACCACGTTTTTGATGCATAAATTCCAGGTTGATATCCTGCGCTGGAAACCGTCTGGCAGAACGCATTCACCACCGCGGTACGCGTCGCCTTGTCGATCTTATCAGCCCTGCCGCCGCTTGCCTCCGTGTCGATAAAAATCGGATAGGTTAGGTTATAACCTTTTACAAGACTCACTGCCAGTGATGCCTCCTTGACTGCCTCAACTTCATTGACTGCCTGAGAGAACACATACACACCGACTTTCAGCCCCGCCGCCGTGGCACCCTTGATGTTCGTCTTGAAGTTTTGGTCCTCGATCAGTGCGCCTGTGGAAGATCCCCTGTAACCGCAGCGGATAATGACATAATCGACACCCGATGCCTTGACTGCATTCCAGTCAATTGTTCCATTGTGCCTTGAAACATCGATCCCAAACGTCGATCCGTTGACCGTTGTCGCAATCGCCCCGTCTGTGCCAAAGTTGTAGGTAACACCCTGAATGATCTGAGTTCCGGTCACAACATTGCCATTCTTGTCATAGTAATAAGTCTTTCCATTGATCGTCTGCCACCCTGTATACACATAATTTGACTGTGCCACGATATAAAATTCAGAGCTGGTGAAATAGTCTGCATAGACTGCCTCCCTGTAGCTGCCGTCTGAATTTTTGACATAGATCTGGTTCCCGTTCTTATCCTTCAGCTTTGTCGTCGTGTCAGATGTTGCATTGGAATTGACTGTCACGACGCAGGTCGCCTGTTTCTGCTTTCCACTCTTATCCTTTTCCTTCGTAGTCGCTGTGATCTTCACGCTTCCTGCCGCTACACCGGTCACAACACCCTTTTCATTGACCGTTGCAACGTTTTTGTCAGAAGTCTCCCATGTCACTCCCGCATCAGACTTATAATTCGTTACTGTTGCCACAAGCGTTGTAGAGCCCCCTACTGCAAGATACACATCGTTTGTCCTGTCAAGTGTTAGTACAAGGTCTACTGCCTCGGTAACACTGATCTCCACACTGCATCGGATATCCAGCTCCTTACCGTCCGCTCCATTGACGCCTGTAACCCTGCCTGTAATATGTACTTTTCCCGCTTTCACACCTGTCACTACACCATCTGTTCCAACAGTCGCGATTGTTTTGTCAGCGCTTTCCCACGCAATAGACGGGAAATTACTGGTGAGAGTCTCCGTACTTCCATCCTGCTTTGTATACACAAGTTTTGACGGCTTCACAGTCAGCGTCGCGCCGACTGCACAGCTGTCTGCACTCTTGGACAATTCCAGACTGCCAGATGTGATCTTTGCCGGCTCAACAGTGATCTTACACTCTGCGCTGGCACTCTCCGTCGTCTCGCTTGTCTTTTTCTCTGGCTCCTGCTCTGTTGTCTTCTTGAATGTATAACCTGTTATCTGTCCAGAATCATCCTTAATCTCAGTGCATTTCCCTCTCTCCGTTTCAGACAATTCATTCTTATACTTATCAACGGATATCTCCAAAATCTCCTCGACAGGTTCCTTGGATACATACGTCGTCGTGATCGTTTTTCTGGTAACGGTATAGGTGATAACCGCTTCTCCCGCAGCCCTTGCAGTCACCTTTCCGCCGCTCACTGACGCAACGCTGTCATTTGAACTTTTCCACTCGGCTGTGTATTGATACTCTATATCCCCCTCTGTTACATTCGCAAATTCCTTCCCTTTTAGGTCAATGCTTGAACCTACGCTCAAAGTCACATTCGATGGTTCCAGCGTCACACTTAATGTGTCAAACAGCATTCTCGCCGCTGCCTTTGATACCTGTGATGGATCCGCAATCGTATTTTTATCCACCAATAGATAACTCTCCGAACCGCTCACAGGTGTCTTGGTCGACTCCACCCACTCCACAGTGTCTTTGAGTATCTCCGCCTCCGCTGCCGCGACATTTTTCTCCGTATCCTCGGCCGCCACATTGATCTGCTTCTCTGTCTTTACCTCATCCTGCACATTGATCACCACATACTCAACTTTATCCTTGACTGTAACCTGCTGTGCTATGGCTGGGAACTTGTATTTGTCCGTCGAGGTCACAACTGCATCAAACACCCCTGCGTTCACATTCTGCGCATAGATAATTCCATCCATATCATCGTCCGTGAGGACAAGCTGCTTTCCTGCTGCGTTCGTCAATGTCACCTCAAAAACCGTTCCTGTGATCAGTTCCCCTGTATTGACATCTGTAAAACGTATCTTTAAATCTTTCTCTACAGACACAAAGCTGACATTCACTTTTGTTGACTCTGGTATGTCGATCACCTCAATCGAAGATGTATCCTCTGCGTTAAGCTCTTCCTGGTCTGCTGTCTGTGCAAAATTTCCTGAGAGTGCAGCATCTGTCATGGCAAACAGACCATCACCGCCTACAATTCCCATCTCCTTGAGTTCATTCCCCAGAGGTGCAAGCGCTTCAATCTGCTTGTTGATCTGTCTCGACTGCAAAAACATACTCAGAATCACGAAAGCGACCACTAGAACAACGACACCTGTGGACGCAAGGACTGCGTCAAAGGCAGTCAAATGACTGAGCCGCATTTTTACTCTCTGCCAGAAACCAAGCAGTTCCTCCCCCCCATCATCCTCATACAGCACATCATCAGGCTCATAATCCGCCTCAAAATCACCATATGCAATATCAAAAGAGTCCTCGTCATACTCTTCATTCACATATTCTTCCTCAATATACTCCTCGTCAACATATGCTTCCTCGACAAACTCCTCATTCACATACTCATCTTCATAGTATTCGTCAGATGCATAATACTCTGCCTCGCCTTCCTCATAAATGTCTTCTTCCGCATTCTCATAATAGCTCTCTGTATCCTCTGCGTAATCGTCTGGCTCATAGAGCTCTAGATCAATTTCCCTGGTACTGTATAATGACTCATCTTCCGTTGGAATATAGATTTCGATATCAATTTTCTTGGTACTGTACAGCGACTCATCTTCCTCTAGTGCTTCATACTCCTCTGCTTCGTCGTATTCCTGTGGTTCCTCATACTTCTCTATTGCATTATACTCCTGTGGTTCCTCATATGCTTCAGCTTCATCGTATTCCTGTGGTTCTTCGTACTCCTCTGCTTCGTC
>CAMWLV010000019.1 GCA_947175175.1 uncultured Lachnospiraceae bacterium | reverse complement strand
AGGTTTCCGCGCTCATATATCTCATATAGCTTAGAATCTGTAGTGCGCGAAAGCCTTGTTTGCCTCTGCCATTTTGTGCATATCTTCTTTTCTCTTTACTGCAGCACCTGTGTTATTTGATGCGTCCAGAATTTCATTTGCAAGTCTTTCTTCCATAGTCTTCTCGCCTCTCTTACGTGCGAAAAATACTAACCAGCGAAGACCTAGCGTCTGACGACGCTCTGGCTTTACCTCAAGTGGCACCTGATAAGTAGCACCGCCAATACGTCTTGCCTTACACTCAAGCATTGGCATGATATTATTCATAGCTGTCTCAAATACGTCTAATGCCGGCTTTTGTGCTTTCTCCTCTACTCTGGTAAATGCTCCATATACGATCTTCTGCGCTACCCCTTTCTTACCATCTAACATAACATTATTGATAAGCTTAGTAACCACTTTATTACCGTAAATAGGATCTGCTAATACATCTCTTTTTTGAATATGTCCTTTACGTGGCACGATTCTTCCCTCCTTAATTACTGATAGTATATCCCTTCGCTATAGTGGGCAATACACTATTCGATTAAATCAACGGTACTCACATTATAAAACTTTGTGTTCGTGCGGTTTTCCATTCTAGCCTTATTTGATACAAAAATTTATATGATAAGGATATGAAATCAGAATCCCAACACTAATTAGTTTTTTGTGGTACAAGGCAGTAAATCCTACTTACCTGCTTTTGGTCTCTTAGCTCCGTACTTAGAGCGAGCCTGCTTTCTGTTAGCAACTCCCGCAGTATCAAGTGTACCTCTGATAATATGGTATCTTGTACCTGGTAAGTCCTTAACACGTCCGCCTCTGATCAGTACAACACTATGCTCCTGTAAGTTGTGTCCCTCTCCTGGAATATAGCTTGTAACTTCCATACCGTTTGAAAGACGAACTCTGGCAATCTTTCTGAGCGCTGAATTAGGCTTCTTCGGTGTTGCTGTCTTAACTGCTGTACATACGCCTCTCTTCTGAGGAGCAGATGTATCTGTTGCTTTCTTTCTCAAAGAGTTGTATCCCCTCTGAAGTGCTGGTGCAGTAGACTTCTTAACTGTTTCCTGGCGTCCTTTTCTTACTAATTGGTTAAATGTTGGCATTCTTTTCACCTCCTGTTTTAATCACTAAATGCCAATGCAATTAGGCACATTACGTGTGATATTTACACACATACTAGAATAGTATACTTACAGTATTTGGGAATGTCAATCATTTTTTTCATTATTTTTAAGATTTTTCCTGTTTTTTATCAAATACAATTTATTTTAAAACCAAAATTTCTTTGTGTCCAAAATAAAATCGAGCAGATTTACACCTGCCCGATCTTATATTTACTTTATTCCATAGCACCTACTGG
The DNA here is from genome assembly GCA_947175175.1 of uncultured Lachnospiraceae bacterium. Classification (GTDB taxonomy): domain Bacteria; phylum Bacillota; class Clostridia; order Lachnospirales; family Lachnospiraceae; genus COE1. Next base: position 37,022 of record CAMWLV010000019.1, on the reverse strand, counting down.
ACGTGCTATCTCTGCCATTCTGCCCTCTTCTTCCGTTTCTGAAGAATATCCAAAATCAATCTCGTCTTCCAGGTCAAGTGTAGAGTCGAGGTCCACATCCGTGTTAAGCTTGACATTTCTATAACGTCTAAGCCCTGTACCTGCGGGAATCAGCTTACCAATAATAACGTTCTCCTTCAGACCAATCAAAGGATCGATCTTACCCTTGATTGCTGCCTCTGTGAGAACCTTTGTCGTCTCCTGGAAGGAAGCTGCCGACAGGAAAGAGCTTGTCGCAAGAGCTGCCTTTGTGATACCAAGGATCACATCCTTGTACTCTGCGGGCTGCTTACCCTCGGCAATCAACTTCTCGTTAATGTCCTCAAGTTCAATGCCATCCACAAGGGTACCCGGCAGGAATTCTGTGTCGCCACTCGTCTCGATTCGCTTTTTCTTAAGCATCTGACGCACAATAACCTCAATATGCTTATCAGCGATATCAACGCCCTGCAGACGGTAAACTCTCTGAACCTCACGCAGCAGATAATTCTGAACAGCGCCAATCTTTTTGATCTCCAATAAGTCATGTGGGTTAACGCTACCTTCTGTCAGTTCGTCACCTGCCTCAAGCTCAGCACCGTCCGCAATCTTGATACGGGAACCATATGGAATCAGATACGTTTTCTCATTGATGCCATCTGAGACAATGATCTCACGCTTTTTCTTGGTATCCTTGATCGTAGCCGTACCGCCAAACTCAGCGATAATTGCAAGTCCTTTCGGTTTTCTCGCCTCGAAAAGCTCCTCTACACGCGGAAGACCTTGGGTGATATCGTCACCGGCAACACCGCCGCTGTGGAATGTTCTCATAGTAAGCTGTGTACCCGGCTCACCGATTGACTGCGCTGCAATGATACCGACAGCTTCACCAATCTGCACAGGTTCACCAGTTGCCATATTGGCACCATAACATTTCGCGCAGATACCAATGTGGGACTTACAGCAGAGAATATTTCGTATCTTTACCTTCTCGATCGGTTCCCCTTTCGCGTCAACACCTTTACCCAGAATCTTAGCTGCCCTGCTCGGCGTAATCATATGATTTTTCTTGACAAGAATGTTGCCGTCCCTATCCTTAATATCCTCACAGGAATATCTTCCTGTGATTCTGTCCTTCAAGCCCTCGATGGTTTCTTTACCGTCCATGAACGCTGCCACTTCCATACCTGGTATGAAGTCCTTGCCCTCACAGCAGTCGATCTCACGGATAATCAGTTCCTGACACACATCAACCATTCGGCGCGTCAGATAACCGGAGTCGGCTGTACGGAGCGCTGTATCGGACATACCTTTTCGTGCGCCATGCGCTGACATGAAGTACTCCAACACGTCAAGCCCCTCTCGGAAGTTTGACTTGATCGGCAGTTCGATGGTCCGGCCTGTCGTATCAGCCATCAATCCACGCATCCCCGCCAGCTGCTTGATCTGCTGGTTGGAACCACGCGCACCGGAGTCTGCCATCATGAAAATATTGTTATACTTGTCAAGACCACCGATCAATTTCTCGGTCAACGCATCATCGGTCTCTTTCCAAGTCTCCACAACAGCCTTATAGCGCTCCTCATCTGTCATCAAACCACGCCTGAAATTCATCGTGATACGGTCAACGGTCTTCTGCGCCTCTGCAAGCATCTGCGGCTTCTCGGCAGGCACAGTCATATCGGAAATGGAAACCGTCATGGCAGCACGTGTTGAATACTTGTATCCCATTGCCTTGATGCTGTCGAGAACCTCCGCTGTCTTTGTAGCGCCATGAATGTTGATAACCTTCTCCAATATCTGCTTTAAGCCCTTCTTCCCCACATGGAAATCCACCTCTGGAAGCAGCTTGTTCTCATCCTTGCTTCTGTCCACAAACTCCAAATCCTGCGGAAGAATCTCATTGAAGATAAAACGTCCCAATGTGGACTCCACGATACCAGTGAGCTCTTCGCCATCTGGCATTGTCTTTGTCACCCGCACCTTTATCCTTGAGTGGAGCGTACAAGCCTTATTCTCATAGGCAAGTATTGCCTCATTCACATTCTTAAAATATTTGCCCTCACCAACTGCACCTGGTCTCTCCTGTGTCAGGTAGTAGATACCAAGCACCATATCCTGCGAAGGAACGGCAACCGGGCCACCGTCAGAAGGCTTCAACAGATTATTGGGCGAGAGAAGCAGGAAACGGCATTCTGCCTGTGCTTCCACCGACAACGGAAGATGTACCGCCATCTGATCACCGTCAAAGTCGGCATTGAATGCTGTACATACCAGCGGGTGGAGCTTGATTGCCTTACCTTCTACCAGGATTGGCTCAAACGCCTGAATACCAAGCCTGTGCAGTGTCGGTGCACGGTTCAGCATTACCGGATGTTCCTTAATAACTTCCTCCAGCACATCCCATACAGCCTGATCCAATTTCTCTACGAGTTTCTTGGCATGCTTGATATTTTGTGAAATCTGCCTTGACACAAGCTCTTTCATAACAAAAGGCTTGAAAAGCTCGATTGCCATCTCCTTGGGCAGACCACACTGGTAAATCTTTAATTCAGGACCCACGACAATAACGGAACGACCTGAGTAGTCAACGCGCTTGCCGAGCAGGTTCTGACGGAAACGTCCACCTTTACCTTTTAACATATCAGACAGTGACTTGAGTGCCCTGTTTCCGGGACCCGTAACCGGACGTCCACGTCTGCCATTGTCGATCAGGGCATCGACTGCCTCCTGGAGCATTCTCTTCTCATTTCTGACAATAATATCTGGTGCTCCCAGTTCGAGCAGCCTTTTCAGACGATTGTTTCTATTAATAATTCTACGATATAAGTCATTTAAGTCAGAGGTCGCAAATCTGCCGCCATCCAGCTGAACCATTGGGCGCAGATCCGGCGGAAGTACTGGAATCGCGTCCATAATCATCCATTCTGGTCTGTTTCCCGATGCCCGGAAAGACTCCACAACTTCCAATCTCTTGACGATCTTGGCGCGTTTCTGCCCCTTCGTATTATCATTTCTAAGCTCAGCCGAAAGCTCCTCGCACTCTCTTTCCAAGTTAATCGCTTCGAGAAGTTCCTTGATTGCCTCTGCACCCATACCTACGCGGAAAGCATTTTTGCCCCACTTCTCTACATTGTCCTGATATTCTTTCTCTGACAACACCTGTTTGTATTCCAGTGTGGTTTCTCTCGGATCCAGCACGATATAGGACGCAAAATACAATACTTTCTCAAGCACACGCGGCGTCAGATCAAGTATGAGCCCCATACGGCTCGGAATCCCCTTGAAGTACCAGATATGCGACACAGGCGCGGCAAGTTCGATATGCCCCATACGTTCCCTGCGCACGCTTGACTTTGTAACCTCCACACCGCAGCGGTCACAGATTACGCCTTTATAGCGGATCTTCTTGTATTTTCCACAATGGCATTCCCAGTCCTTGCTGGGACCAAAAATCTTCTCGCAGTACAGACCATCCCTTTCAGGCTTTAACGTCCTGTAGTTGATGGTTTCCGGTTTCGTTACCTCGCCCCTTGACCATTCCCTGATTTTCTCAGGGGAAGCCAGACCAATTTTGATCGCATCAAAAGAAATTGACTGGCTCTGTTCATTTTTATTCTCAGACATTTTGGCACTCCTTCCAGATATTTCCACTAAAATTCATCATCATCAAAGTTATCATCATCGCCTTCAAAATCATCATCAGAAAAATCATCTTCCTCATAGTCATCTTCGGCGTCAACCAAATCCCCGCTCACAGCATCAAATTCCTTCTGCTGGTATCCGTCAAGATTCTCTCTGTTGTCATACTTACGGTCGCCTTCCATCTCAACGCGGAAATCTGACTCTGTATAATCAACTGACTCCTTGAGCTCCACTTCGTTTTGATTTTCATCATATACCTTCACATCAAGTCCAAGCGACTGAAGCTCTTTGAGCAATACCTTAAACGACTCCGGAATACCAGGCTCCGGGATATTCTCACCTTTGATGATCGCCTCATAAGTCTTCACTCGTCCTACAACGTCATCGGATTTTACTGTCAGGATTTCCTGCAGTGTATGAGATGCACCATATGCCTCCAAAGCCCACACCTCCATCTCGCCGAAACGCTGTCCGCCAAATTGCGCTTTTCCGCCGAGCGGCTGCTGTGTAACCATACCATACGGTCCTGTGGAACGTGCATGAATCTTATCGTCTACCAAGTGATGGAGTTTCAGGTAATGCATGTGTCCAATCGTAACCGGACTGTCAAAATACTCGCCTGTCCTTCCATCGCGCAGTCTTACCTTGCCATCTCTCGAGATCGGCACTCCTTTCCAAAGCTTTCTATGCTCCCTATTCTCTGACAGATATTCCAATACCTCAGGCAGAAGCTCCTCTTTGTGTTTTGCCTCAAACTCTTCCCACTCGAGATTGACATAGTCATTTGCAAGATCAAGTGTATCCATGATATCCAGCTCGTTCGCACCGTCAAATACAGGTGTGGAAACATTAAACCCAAGTGCTTTTGCTGCCAGCGAAAGATGAATCTCAAGCACCTGACCGATATTCATACGGGACGGCACGCCGAGTGGATTTAACACGATGTCAAGAGGACGTCCGTTCGGCAGATATGGCATATCTTCAACCGGAAGCACACGCGAAACAACACCTTTGTTACCATGACGTCCAGCCATCTTGTCACCAACGGAAATCTTTCTCTTCTGTGCAATATAGATGCGCACTGTCTGGTTTACCCCAGGCGCAAGCTCTGTATCGCCGTTTGCCCTTGAAAATACCTTCGCATCAACAACCACACCATACTCACCGTGTGGTACTTTTAAGGAAGTATCACGCACTTCCCTGGCCTTCTCGCCAAAGATTGCCCTCAGAAGCCGCTCCTCCGCCGTCAACTCTGTCTCTCCCTTTGGTGTAACTTTGCCGACAAGGATATCTCCAGCACGAACCTCCGCACCGATTCTGATAATACCCCTGTCATCGAGATCCTTGAGCGCATCATCGCCGACACCCGGAACATCCCTTGTAATCTCCTCTGGTCCGAGCTTCGTGTCACGCGCATCTGTCTCGTATTCTTCTATATGAATGGAAGTATATACATCCTCCATAACAAGCCGTTCACTCAATAGCACGGCGTCCTCATAATTATAACCTTCCCATGTCATGAACCCGATCAACGGATTCTTGCCAAGCCCAAGTTCACCGCCGCTGGTAGACGCACCGTCAGCGATTACCTGACCTGCCTCTACATGGTCCCCCTTGAACACGATCGGCTTCTGGTTATAGCAGTTTGACTGATTGCTTCGCTCAAACTTGTGCAGCTTGAACTCCGCCTTCTCGCCGTCATCGTAGGTAATTCTGATCATCCTTGATGACACATAAGTAATCGTTCCCGCCTTCTTTGCAACCACACACACACCGGAGTCAACAGCCGCCTTCACCTCGATACCAGTACCGACTACCGGTGCCTCTGTAAACAAAAGCGGAACCGCCTGACGCTGCATGTTGGAACCCATCAGCGCACGGTTGGCGTCATCGTTCTGCAAAAACGGAATCAACGCTGTAGCAACGGAAAATACCATCTTAGGAGACACGTCCATATAGTCAAACATCGCCTTGGGATACTCCTGTGTCTCATCAAGATAACGGCCTGACACGGAATTACGCACAAAATAACCATTCTCATCAAGCTGCTCATTCGCTTGTGCTACATGATAATTGTCCTCTTCGTCGGCAGTCATATAGACTACCTCGTCCGTGACACGCGGATTCTTGGGATCGGTCTTGTCAATCTTTCGATAAGGCGCCTCAACAAATCCGTATTCATTGATTCTTGCATAGGACGCAAGAGAGTTGATCAGACCGATGTTGGGTCCTTCAGGTGTCTCAATCGGGCACATTCTGCCATAGTGCGAATAGTGTACATCGCGAACCTCGAATCCCGCACGATCCCTGGACAGACCGCCAGGTCCCAACGCGGAGAGACGCCTCTTGTGTGTCAGCTCACCAAGGGGATTGTTCTGGTCCATGAACTGTGACAGCTGTGAGGAACCAAAGAACTCTTTGATGGCAGCCTGTACAGGTTTGATGTTGATCAATGCCTGTGGTGAAACCTCATCTGAGTCATGTGTCGTCATTCGTTCGCGCACAACGCGCTCCATTCTGGAGAGACCGATACGGTACTGGTTCTGCAGAAGTTCGCCGACCGCCCTGATACGCCTGTTTCCCAAGTGGTCAATATCGTCGCTGTTTCCAAGCCCATACTCGAGGTGCATGTTATAGTTAATAGAAGCCAGGATATCTTCCTTCGTAATATGTTTTGGAATCAACTCATGTACATTTCTGGTGATCGCATCTGCCAGCTCCTCCGGATTCTCGGAATACTCCTCAAGTATCTGACGCAGCACTGGAAAATACACCTGCTCTGTAATGCCGAGACTTCTCGGCTCGCAGTCAACAAAGTTTGTAATATCAACCATCATGTTGGAAAGTACCTTTACAAGCCGTTCCTCTGTCTGAATCCATACAAAAGGAACCGCTGCGTTCTGGATACTCTCAGCCATCTCTATCGTAACTTTATCGCCTTTCTGTCCAAGAACCTCACCGCTGAACGGATCCACCACATCCTCCGCAAGAATCTGGTTTCTGATTCTGTTTTTCAAAGCGAGTTTTTTATTAAATTTATATCTGCCGACCTTTGCAAGATCATATCTTCTGGGATCAAAAAACATTGCTGTCACAAGATTTTCCGCACTGTCCAGGCTAAACGGCTCGCCGGGACGAATCTTGCTGTACAGCTCCTTCAAACCTTCCTGATAGTTCTCTGAAGTATCTTTGGTAAAACTTGCCAGAATCTTAGGCTCCTCGCCAAAGAGTTCCACTATCTCTTCATTCGTACCTACACCTAATGCACGGACCAATACAGTGATTGGTACTTTTCTTGTTCTATCTACACGAACGTAGAAAACGTCATTGGAATCAGTCTCATACTCAAGCCATGCACCGCGATTGGGAATAACAGTACATGAGAACAGCCTCTTACCAATCTTGTCATGTGCAATGCCATAGTAAATACCAGGGGAACGCACCAACTGGCTGACGATAACACGCTCTGCTCCGTTGATCACGAAAGTACCTGTCTCTGTCATCAGAGGAAAATTACCCATAAAAATCTCATGCTCGGTGATTTCTTCTTTTTCTCTGTTGTGAAGACGAACCTTAATCTTTACAGGAGCCTCATATGTTAAGTCTCTCTCCTTGCACTCCTCGATTGTATGCTTGATTTCGTCTTCCGCCAAAACGTAATCTACAAATTCCAGACTTAGACGCCCACTGTAGTCCGTGATCGGAGAGATATCCGCCAATGCCTCCCGAAAGCCTTCCTCAAGAAACCATTTGTAGGAATCTTTCTGGACTTCAATCAGATTCGGCATCTCCAGAACCTCTTCTTGTCTCTGATAACTCATACGCATTGTCTTACCAGAGACCACTGGACGTATTCTGTTCTTTTCCATGACATTTCACCCCGTTCTTTTTTAATACATCTATCATATATTATTGTATCCATTGACACTCATTGAAATAGGTACAATTTTTCACAATAGTGCACTCTACATATTACCACAAGTCCTTTTTGAAGTCAATGAAAATTTTCAAAAAATTGGAATAAATAATTGAGCCTAGATATGAATAAAATATAAAGTAAACAAAGAAAACCAAAAGGCCGGGAGTGTATCCCGACCTGTCATAGCCATTTGGACAAAATTACTTAAGAGTAACCTTTGCACCTTCAGCTTCAAGTTTTGTCTTAATCTCCTCAGCCTCAGCCTTAGCTGCTGCTTCCTTAACGATCTTAGGAGCGCTGTCGACGAGATCCTTAGCCTCCTTCAAGCCAAGACCTGTTGCTTCACGAACAACCTTGATTACCTTAACCTTGTTAGGACCTACCTCTGTAAGCTCTACATCAAACTCATCCTTCTCCTCTGCTGCCGGAGCACCGTCACCTACTGCCATAACGACTGCGCCAGCTGCTGCAGATACGCCGAACTCTTCCTCGCAAGCTTTTACTAAATCATTTAACTCTAATACTGTAAGCTCTTTGATCGCTTCAATAAATTCTGCTGTTGTTAACTTTGCCATTATTGTTTCCCTCCATAAATAAATTTGTTGATATCATTTCCTGGGAACTGTAATTAAGAACAGTTCCTTAACTACTCAGCCGCAGGAGCCTCTGCTGTGGATTCTGCCCTGACTTCCGCCGTAGCTGCTTCATCTTCCTTCAGAGCTGGCTCACAAGCGCCTGCGCCACCCTTCTCTGCAATCTGATTAAGCACACGGGCGAAGTTCGTGATTGGAGACTGGATACTTCCAAGGAACTTGGAAATGAGCTCGTCCCTTGAAGGAATCTTTGCAATTTCTGCCATTCCCTTTTCATCATAAACAATGCCCTCTACAATACCTGCCTTGAGCTGAATCGCCGGACAGTCCTTAGCAAACTTGCTCAGGATTCTTGCCGGAGCTGTTGCGTCATCCTTGCAGACTGCAAGCGCGTTTGTTCCCTTAAGGCTCTCTGTCAAACCTTCAAACTCAGTACCTTTGAAAGCACGAGTCATCAGCGTATTCTTGTACACCTTATACGTAACGCCGGCTTCACGAAGTTGCTTACGGAGCTGTGTATCCTGCGCAACGGTGATTCCGCTGTAGCTCACGATCACAACTGTGGCTGCATCTTTGACTGTAGCTGCGATTTCCTCAACGATAGGCTGTTTTAATTCAATCTTTGCCATTTTCTAACCTCCTTATAGATTTTTTGCCGACAAGGAGTTTTTGATATAAAAAACCTCCCAGTCATATGTCAACACATATACCGAGAGGCAAAAGTCATCATCATAAAAACTCTTTTCCTCGGTAGGCGGTACTCTTACGCAAAACGCATTATCCTATATTTCCAATGCTTTTGCACCTACTGTCTTCGGCATGGTCTTACAACCTCTAATACCATAGCATAACTTATATCTGGCTGTCAACCCCATTTTTTGTTTTTTTACTGTTTAACAGCAGTCCGCGTTACTGTTCACTCCCCCATTTAAGTAGTGGGAATCAAGCGCCAAAATGCTTGCCCTTTAGCATTTTGTGTGCATAAATGTTGCTGTTCACACCGAAAAAACGTATAAACATGCAAAACACAGTAGGGGTGTGAACAGTAACCAGTCCGCAAGACCATTTCTGTCCCTAACCACCAAAAGTCACATATCCCTCACTGTCAATATTGACAGTGGGCGACAATCTCCGCATATAATTCAGAACCTCTTCCTTCTCGGCACCCTCAAGCTGTCTTGTACGGCAGTTCTCCTGTACACATGGTACAAACCGGAGATATTCCATTCCGTCTTTCCTGATACCAACTTCGACAAGGCAGGTATTCTGCGTTTTTGAGTTAAACCAGTAATTCCCCAGACTGTATACGACAGGAACACCTGATTCAGAATCCAGCTTCTGCAGACAGTGTGGGTGATCGCCCATGATGAGATCCACACCCGCCTGTGCATAGATCGGTGCCTGCTTATCCTGCAGCCAGTCCGTCTCGGCCTGGCTCTCCGTCCCCCAGTGGATATACAATATCACGAAATCGCTGTTTTCTTTTGCTTCCGCGATGACCTCCAGAAGAGCTGCCGGATCCATGCACCGGAGTACACCAGCATTTGTCGTGGTTGCTTCCTTGGTATCCGGCACCGCATTGCGCTCGATCTGGGTCGCACTCACAACTGCAATTTTCATCCCATTCGCAATAAAATACACCGGCTTTCGCGCCTCGTCAATATTTCTCCCCGCACCGACATAGGGTATCCCCGCATTCTCGAGCGTGGTAAATGTGTCGAGGAGTGCCTCTTCCCCATAATCATAGGCGTGATTGTTGGCAAGCGACACGATATCCACTCCAAGCAGCTCATACAGCTCTACATTTGCCGGGTTTGCCCGAAATGTAAATGTTTTATCCTCTGTCGGCCTTCCTCTTGCTGAAAACGGAAATTCATTGTTGAGCATAAAGACGTCTGCACTTCGCATCTTTTCCAGCAAATCTGCCGAGAATGTGTCATTGATATCGCTGCCCCTGGTTCTGTAGTGGAACATCATGGCATACTCATCGTCCAGCAGTATATCACCGGCAAACGCAAATGTGACACGCTCACTGTCCTCACAGTTTACGAGGTAGACATTCTGTCCCTTTTGAACAGCTTCATTAAAAAGTCTTTCATCTTCTGTGGGCATGGTCGCCTCTGTGGACATTGGTTGTTCTGAAGTGTTCAGCTCACAAGCCATCTCATCTGCAGATACAGCGCTTTGTCCCTCTGTCGTCCCATCCTGCCGTGCTTGATCACCCTGTTGACCAAGCCCGGAAAACTCAACAACCTTCGGCGTTTTTTCTGCAATACCTTCCTGCCTCGTATCCAGCCTCTTTGCCACAGCAGAATACCCCAGCATTACAAGACTTCCCATCACCAACACAAGTATTAATGATTTGACAAATACGTTCAGATTTTTATTTTTCCTTTTGCGTCTTCTTTTTCCAGCTTTTTTACCGGTCCTTTTACCAGCCAATTACCCACCCGCTTCTATATCGAAAAAGGTCTCGTTTTATTTCAAACGAGACCTTAATATATCTTTCTATCACAAATATATTGATTAGAACTTAGCAACACTAACCTTTACGCCAGGTCCCATTGTCGATGAAAGCGTGATGCTCCTTAAGTACTGTCCCTTAAGTGATGACGGTTTCGCCTTCACAATCGCCTCCAACAGGGTGTTGAGATTCTGTGTCAACTGCTCCTCTGAGAAAGATACCTTTCCGATCGGGCAGTGAATGATGTTTGTCTTGTCAAGTCTGTACTCAACCTTACCAGCCTTGATATCATTGATTGCCTTCGTGACATCCATCGTTACCGTTCCAGACTTCGGATTTGGCATTAAGCCCTTAGGTCCCAAAACCTTACCAAGACGGCCAACAATACCCATCATGTCCGGTGTGGCAACTACAACATCAAAATCTAACCATCCATCATTCTGGATCTTTGGAATGAGCTCATCGCCACCAACGTAATCAGCACCAGCTGCCTCTGCCTCTGCTACTTTATCGCCTTTAGCGAAAACCAAAACCTTAACCGTCTTACCTGTTCCATTCGGGAGTACGACAGCACCACGGATCTGCTGTTCTGCGTGACGTCCGTCACAGCCTGTTCTGATATGAACTTCCACTGTCTCATCAAACTTTGCTGCAGCAGACTTCTTAGCCAGTGCTACAGCGTCTTCAATCTCATAAAATGTTGCGCGATCAACCAACTTCGCGGATTCATTATATCTCTTACCATGTTTCATATTACTTTACCTCCGCTTAATCTTCCACTGTGATACCCATGGATCTTGCTGTACCCGCAATCATGCTCATGGCAGCCTCAAGGCTTGCCGCATTTAAGTCAGGCATCTTTAACTCAGCAATTTCCTGGATCTTTGCCTTCGAGATCTTGGCAACTTTCGTCTTGTTTGGTGCTGCTGAAGCAGTCTTAAGGTTGCATGCCTTCTTTAATAAAACTGCTGCCGGCGGAGTCTTTGTGATGAAGCTGAAGCTTCTGTCTGCATATACTGTGATGACAACAGGAATGATCATACCTTCCTGATCTGCTGTCCTTGCATTAAACTGTTTTGTAAACTCTACAATGTTTACGCCATGCTGTCCAAGAGCAGGTCCAACCGGCGGAGCCGGTGTTGCTTTTGCGGCAGGAATCTGTAATTTAATATATCCAACTACTTTCTTTGCCATGTCAGGCACCTCCTAATTTATTCTCAGTCTCCTATAAAATAATATAGAAAAACCGTTTTGTGGTCGTCTGGGCGGATAACCCTCCCACGCGGACACAAGTCCGTTAATCATACTAACACTGATTCGTTACGATTGTCAATATCTTTTCTTTGTTTTAATCCCACATCTTTTTCACATCCGTGAAATTAATCTCGACAGGCGTCTCGCGCCCGAACATCTCGACATTGATCGTAAGTGTCTGTCTGGCGGCATCGATCTTCTGAACTGTACCGACAGTATCTTTCCACACGCCCGCCGTAACACTGATCACGTCACCTTCTGCAAATTCGACAGTAGTGTCAACACCAAAGTCAAGTGCTTTGAGCTCTGCCTCCGTGAGCGGCACGGGTTTACTTCCCGGTCCCACGAACCCAGTAACGCCTCTTGTATTTCTGACTACATACCATGCATCGTTGTTGTCCGCATCCATATGCAGAAGAACGTAACCTGGAAACATCTTTTTCTGCGATGTCTTCTCCACGCCGTTTTTGAGTTCCATGACATCCTGCAATGGAACCCTCACTTCAAGGATTTCATTCTCAAGATGCCGGTTTTCAATAGCCTTCTCGATATTTGCCTTTACCTTATTCTCATATCCGGAATAGGTGTGGACTACATACCAGCCCATGCCAAGTCCACTCTTGTTGTCGCTGAGTGCTACTCTGCTGTGGGGTTCCTCTTCGACTGGCTCCTCCATGACAGGCTCTTCCACTGTGGTGTCTGTCTCTCCAGAAAATTCTTCAACAGCATCGATTTCTTCCGTTTCTTCAACTTTTTCTTCGAAATCCATTGTCTCTGAACCTGTTTCTGCGTCCACCGATTCCTCATGCGTTTTCTCCGGCATCTTTGGTGATACAGGAAGCCACTCCTGCATGTTTGGAGTAATGAGCTTTTTTGCTACTGCCCTTTTCTTTTCTTCCATAAATAGTCACCTCTTTTACACGCCGATACTTGTTAAGAAGTTAATGCCATACTGGATAAGGGTATCCAAAAAGGTAATGATAAGTCCTACTACAACCGATACACAGAGAACTGCTACAGACTGTTTCACAGTTTCTTTCTGGTCAGGCCAGGCAATCTTCTTAAATTCCGTTTTTACACTTTTCCAGAAGTTGTCTTTTTTTGCTTCCTTCTTAGCTGAATCTGCCATCATGTGCCTCCTATTTCTCCATCTGTCACTTGATGCGATTGCTTATTTTGTTTCCTTGTGCAGTGTATGAGTCTTGCAGAATCTACAATACTTCTTGATCTCCATTCTGTCAGGATGAGTCTTCTTCTCCTTTGTAGTATTGTAATTACGCTGTTTGCACTCTGTACATGCCAATGTAATCTTTGTACGCATAATTCCACCTCCGCTAACGTTCTAAATAATCATCAACTGTTCTAATCGTGCAAGATACTGCTTATTTTAGAAAAGTTCCAAAATTGCATAAAAAAAAGACCTCTTATTCATCTTGCTTTTTCAATATACCACATGAGCAGCTGTGCGTCAATAATTATTTTTTGAACGCTGTCACTCTTTTCTCTTTTGTGCCAATTTTTGATACTTTTTATTCTATTTTCAGTATTTTGATACAATTGCAGAAAAATTTTTCCTTTTTTCTAGCGCAAACCCCTTGCTTTTTCACACAATTCATGATAAGTTTAACATAATAAGAGATATACATAACATTTCTGCGAATATCCGCACAATTAAAGTCCTGTATGTCTCTAAAACAGGGAAGTTTTTTGAATTTTATATTCAATTATGTGTTCAAAAACAAGTTCACATAAGACCTGAATTTATTACCCAAGGAAGGAGGACATCAGTATGTCAGTTACTATGAACACTTTGCAGGCTCTGGATCAGTATATGACTACCTATGGCAGTAGTGACAACAGCAATTTCAACAGGAAATACAACAAACGCAGTTCCCGTTTTGCTATGCATGATTCCAGTGAGCTGCAAAATTTATACAGCACCATCCAGTGGAAAAACCGTTTTGCTCCGCTTTATCTCACGGATCCCACACCGCGCTCCATCGCATACGCTATTCACTTGAAAGAAAGCGCTAACAACTTAAAACAGACGATCGGTTTACTCAGCAACGATGATGACCTGTTCTCAATGAAATCCGCCTACAGCGACAACGAATCGCTGGCAAGTGTGGAATACGAACCAGACGATGCTGACGGTGAGGTGCCAACGGATTTTACCCTCGAGGTTGAGAATTTCGCATCTCCGCAGGTCAACACCAGCAAATACCTAAAGGCGAACCAGCCAGTCTCATTGGAGCCAGGCAGTTATTCCTTTGACATCCTGACCAATAAGCTCCACTACGAGCTACAGTTTAATGTGCATGAGGGTGACACAAACAATGATCTGCAAAAAAAGCTCTCCCGTCTGATCAATAACTCTGATATCGGCGTATCTGCAAGAGTGGTCGAGTCCCGCGGACTCACTGCATTGGAGGTAACTTCCGATGCCTATGGACTTCCGGTTCAAGGAGAGCGCCATTTCACGATCACGGACGAAAACACCACCTATCGCAGTGGTATCGTTGATTATCTGGGACTGAATAAAACGATCAAGGAAGCCACCAACGCAATATACAGCATTGACGGAAACGAGGAATCTTCATATTCCAATACTTTCAGCGTACATGGTGCATACCATGTGACACTGCATCCTGAAAATTCCGCAGCAGGCACCACCATGTCCGACCAGATCACAGCGCGTGCAGCTGCCATAACCAGTGCAAATAACACTGCCGCAAAAAATGGCAGTGCTAAGATCGGTCTGTATCCTGACGCCGAATCACTCTCTAACAATATCGAGACGTTTGTGGAAGGCTATAACCGTTTTATGAACGGTGTGATCAATGACGAGACAGAGGAATCCCTCACAAAACTTTTGTCCAAGGATCTGCACAAGTTCCTGGATCTGCACAGCTACAATCTCGAGAAATATGGTATCAGCGTCAACGCGGATGCCACGCTTGACTATCAGAAAAGCGACGAGATCACGGACGCAGCTGCCATAAAAGGGTTTGGCTCACAGATTCTGCGGAAACTGAATGCGATTTCGCTTGATCCGATGGAGTATATCGACAGAAGAATCTGCGCATATCCCAACCCTAACGCAAGCTATCCGAATCCCTACATGACGAGTATCTATACAGGTATGTTATACAATAATTATATGTAAAAAAATCGTCGCTTGTAAGCGACGATTTTTTTTATTTCTTTATTTTTCATTTGCAGCCATTTCCAGTGCTGCCGCAATCACCTTATCCATATCATAATACTTATACTGCCCAAGCCGTCCTCCAAAAAGCACATTTTTCTGCTCTGATGCCAGAAGCAAATATTTCTGATACAACGCCGCATTCTTCTCATCATTGACCGGATAATACGGTTCATCGCCGCGCTTCCACTCCCTGGGATACTCCCGCGTAATCACAGTGTCTGGCTGATGTCCAAACTCAAAATGCTTGTGCTCAATGATACGCGTAAACGGCACTTCCCTTTCCGTATAATTGACCACTGCATTCCCCTGATAATTCTCCTCACCTTTTAAAAGCTCTGTCTGAAAATCGAGGGAGCGGTACTCCAATGCACCTTCACAATAGTCAAAAAACGCATCGATCATACCAGTATAAAGCACTTTTTCAAATGAATGGTGTCCGTCATTTGTGACATATATGTTATTTTTATTATCCTTTTTAACAAATTCCTCAAAGGAAGTGTCAAGCCGTACTTC
This sequence comes from uncultured Lachnospiraceae bacterium, assembly GCA_947175175.1. Taxonomy (GTDB): domain Bacteria; phylum Bacillota; class Clostridia; order Lachnospirales; family Lachnospiraceae; genus COE1. The sequence goes on along the minus strand of CAMWLV010000019.1, from coordinate 21,408 downwards.
AATGCCCTCCAGGAGCTTCTCCACCATGCCTGTATAACCGCCCTTGGGAATCCCCTGATAAGGATCATTAAAATAATTGTTGTCAAAAGTAAACCGAACAGGCAGACGCTTGATAATGAACGCTGGCAGCTCCCTGCAGTCACGCCCCCACTGCTTCTCTGTATAACCTTTCACAAGCTTCTCGTAGATGTCCGTTCCAACCAGAGACAGCGCCTGTTCCTCCAGATTTGCGGGCTCTGTGATATTTAAATCCGCAATCTGCGACTGAATGCGCTCTGCCGCTTCCTTCGGCGTCCTGATATTCCACATTTTAGCAAATGTATTCATATTAAAAGGAAGATTGTAGAGTTCGTCCTTATATACTGCCAACGGCGAATTGACATAATTGTTAAACTCTGCCAGCTCATTGACATAGTCCCATATTTTCCTGTCTGAGGTGTGAAAAATATGTGCCCCATATCTGTGGACATGAATCCCACTGATCTCCTCTGTAAAAATATTTCCAGCGATATGTCCTCTCTTGTCTATAACCAGACACTTTCTTCCAGCTTTTTTCATCTCACTGGCAAACACAGCGCCAAAAAGCCCCGCACCGACCACCAAATAATCATAATTCATTTCCAGCTCTCCTAATTAATCAATTTCGGCTCCACCGGCTTCCAGTCCCGTGCAAGCTGCTCGTACTCGGCAGCCTTCTCTGTCAGTCTTGTCTGCTCAAGCTCGTATTCCTTCTGCGGCAGAGCCCTGACCTTCGGCGACTTGGTAAGCTTCCTGCAGCACAGCGCCAGTGCCATAAACGCGGACGTTCCGCTGCTCGCCACATCAATCTCGCTCTCGCAGTCATAGCCTGCCCTGTGAAACCACTTGGCAGCCTCCTCGTAATCTTCTTTCTTCATAAAAAAATAGCCAAGCTCCATGCAGATCTCCGCCGATGGTATGGTCGCCTCCTCGCTCAAAGCCACTTTCAGGATATTGATCGGATTGTCCGTTATCCTGTAAATCTTCAAAAGCACAGCGATTATCTGCCGACACAGCAATTCTTTACCCTCCCCGCGTTTTTCAATCAGGGCGCGCTCAAAAAATACCTCTGCTGTCCCCAGTTCTTCCTCTGTCCCCGCCTTGTACAGTTCACGCAGATACATTCCCATCAGGCGGTCAGAGAGAACCCTCTGTTCTGTGATAATCTTCTCAAACACACTCAAATCCCTGCTGCTGTGACTGCCCTGCGGACGATGCTGAATCTCAATATCACTGTCATAGATGACCGGATTGATATTCACAGTCTCATGAATCGGCTCAATCCATGTAAACTCCCTAAGCCGCTTAAAGAGCTTGGGGCGCAGGTCGCGTGCAAAGTTTTCTGTCGGGTGGTTGATCTGCTCTGTCACATAGATCATCTGCACGATCTCCACCTCTGGCAGCATAGCGCGCTTTAACGCTTTGAGCTTGTCCTGGTTCTCGCGGTCTAATACCTCGTCAGCGTCCGCCGAGTAAATATAATCTCCAGTTGCCTTTGAAAAAGCGAAATTTCTGGCAGCCGCAAAATCATCATTCCACGCATAATCATACAGGTATGGCGTGTATTCTGCCGCAACCTTTTTGGTGTCATCTGTGGAACCCGTGTCCACAATGATGATCTCATCCATAATATCCTTCAGCGAGTCAAGACAGTCCCGCAATATTTCAGATTCATTTTTTACAATCATGCATAAGCTGAATTTCATACTTTATACCCCCTTGCGTGCCCTGGCACGCATTTTAATCAATATATACTCCATGATCTCATATTTTTGCCTGATATTATTGTAACGAACTTTACATAATTTCTCAACTGTTTCTTTGATAAAAATAGGAAAAAGTCTTCAAATTATAGTTGTTGATATCAGTAATAGTGTGTATAATATAATTGATAAACCCATAGTGCAGATGCTCAGAAAGGTATGGTTATGACTATGAAAAATCAAGAAAAACTTGCAGTTGTAATATGCAATTACAATAAAGTAAAAAGTACTGTTGACTGTATAGCATCTGTACTCGCCTCCAAGCTGCTTGATGTGGGCAGCAATCTGAAAATCTTTGTGATTGACAATGCCTCGGACGATGACTCACAGACTGTGATCGCAAAGACATATGGGGATACGATCGTATTTACACATTCTGATGTCGATCTCGGCAGCTGCGGCGGACTCAACCTCGGCATTGAGCAGGCGTTACAAGAGGGATTTGAATACATCTGCTGTCTCGGCGAAGAAATTACCGTTGCACCCGATGCGCTTACAGCCATGCTGGACTATATGATCACAAGCCCCTTGACTGGTCTCGTGGGCGGCAAGGTATATCACAAACATATGCCACATTACATACAGCAGTTTGGAATCTCTGTCGATTTCAAACACTGCCGTGCTTCCATGCTCTATGCGGACACTCCAGACAGTGAAAACATTCCAAATATCGTATATTGTGATGCTGTCAGCAGCTGCTGTATGATGGTACGCGCTGACGCGATTCGCAATGTAGGGTTGATGCCGACCGACAACTTTCTCTATTGGGACGATACTGAGTGGGGATACCGGATCAAGCAAGCCGGCTTTGAAGTCGTGGCGCTTGGCGCTGCCCATCTCTACCATGCCGCAAGCCCTATGCACCGCTGTGACAACACAAAGGTAAATTACTACATGACACGAAACTGCATGAACTTTTTCATGAAATACACAAAACCAGAGGCGTGCAACAAGATGAGCCTTGTCCTGCTGCGATCTGTTTTTGAGGCTTTTTATCTGCACAGAATGGGACATGCTCACAATATGGCACAGTCTGACGTATCCGCGCTTCTCGATGCAGTGAACGGCGTACACGGCAAAGCAGCCGACGACCGCATCCTTGAAAATGACGATAACGGACTTGGCTTTGTAAGCTTTTTTCAGGAACAGGAATCCGTCTATATGGAGGACGACGATCCTTTTCTGGAACAGGTTATCCGCCAGATCAACCCTGATATTGTATTTATGCAGCTGCCCTCGCCAAGTGCAGTCACCATAATCCGCTGTGATTCTATCCTTGGCATCAAAGATTTCAACTTTTCGCTTGATTTCAGTGAAAATGTAGTCTACATCGACAAAAACTACCGTATGCTCGCCACCCGCGAGGACGTAGCTCTCATCAAGAACTATGAGCCAAGCCTGCAGTTATTTCTGTATGCCATGCAGCCAGCTGTCTTCCGCAGAGTAGCGGAAATCCGCGGGGCAGAAAACCATCTGCTTTTTTAATGACTATAACTTTTAAACTGTGATACTGCAGAGTATTATTCCTCAAGCGAAATTTCACAAAATATCTGTATAAAAAGTTAAGTTTTCAGAATATTCTGACGATATAATTTATGTAGTGTAATTATGTAAATAATTCGAGGAGGGTTCTTATGGAATATCGGCAGAAATATGAGAATTTATTACAGGCGTTATGTAATGCATACAATAAAATGTTCAAACTACTAGAGGGCGTGGAACAGTGTGACAAGGAGCTCACGCGCCTGTCCCAGATCAATCGTCCCAGTGTCGAGGAGGTCTGCCGCGTCACCGAATACAAGGAACGCCTGATTGTCACGATGGATCAGATTTCGATCGCCATCGATCCCATTCATGATCAGCTAGACGGCATTCGGGCGCTTTGCCAGGAGATTGACAGCCATCCGATGTATCTTCACCTAAATGACCTGCAGCTGCTGGTTTACTACTATATCCGCCAGGTCATCAACAAAGAGGATATCAACAATCCAGATATCATCAACCGCCTCAATAATTACAAGGAATCGCTGGAACTGGACAAGGCGCTCAGCGAAGTTCCGGAATCACAGAAGCAGGTCTTTATGCTGGTACCTGAAAAGAAACTATAAATAGCCAAACAAAAAAGGTGCAGACAGCACCTTTTTTATTGCTAATTCCCCTCTTCCAACATTAGCTGAAAAATATCTTTTAATTTCTGTAATTCCTCGTTGTCCGGCGATTTATTTACTGCTTTGTCGATTAATTCTAGGGCAAGCCTAATAAAACCTTGAAACTGTTTGTTTGTCATCCCCATACCTTTTACCATCCTTTCACCTTATTCCAACACTACTGTTATCTGTTATTATAGCGAATTATGCCAAAAGTGTAAAGCGTTATAAATCTATTAAATTACCAACTACTAATATATAAATATAAGCGTGCAGAAGGGATAAACCTCTCCTGCACGCTTATATTATTAAATAGTTAGAGTGAGCTGTGTACACTTATGGTTTTAGTATCCATCAAACGTACTTATCCAGTTTAACACTATTTTCCAATTTAGTCAATGGATTTTTCTTTTTTTATAAAAGATTCATCATTTTTAATTTAACTGCGCCCTAAGCCCGCAATCGATGCATCTTTATTAGCAAATTTACATTATCCCACCTGTAAAATCACTTAAATTTGCACAGCAAAAAAGTATAATAACAGATACCATCTCAAAAATCACAGGGCTTTCCATGCAGGAGATCAAAGAACTACTGTGCTAACATGAAAAAACCGCCGGAAAATCCGAGCGGTCTTTTCTGTATATTAGGTTGGTTAGAGTGAACAATATAATAATCAATCTTATTGCATGCAATTCTATTGTAGGAGTGAGAGTACACCCTGATTTGCCTGGTTTGCCTGTGCAAGGATTGACTGACCTGCCTGCATAAGCACCTGGTTGTTGGAGAACTTCACCATCTCCTCTGCCATGTCTGTGTCGCGGATTGCTGACTCTGCCGCCGTGGTGTTCTCTACTACGTTGTCCAAGTTCGCGATCGTGTGCTCTAAGCGGTTCTGCACTGCACCAAGGATAGAACGCTGAGTCGATACAATCTTCAATGCCTCTCCGACAACATCGATCGCCTCTCTCGCATTGTCACCTGTCTCATCCACGATACCAATAGAAGTGCTCTTTAATCTATTGACACCAAGTCCTGCTGCTGACATGGTATCAATTGTCGCAGAAATTCTGTTTGTAAGATCAGAATCGGAACCTGCGTGAACGTTGAATGTCAACGGAGCTGTCACTTTCTCACTCAGACTGCTGATATAGCCTCCGAAATATAAGGATGCAGTTGTACCATCATCAAGCACTTTCTGTTCTGTAATCTTCATTGTCGCATCCTTATCAGCAAATAAGCCTCCCTTGTAGTCACCATTCTCATTGAAATACTTGTATAGCCCCATGCCTGATACTTCAACACCGTCTTTATTGTAGAGTCTATTCTCAGATACTGCACCAATGAGATCCTCTGCCTTTATTGCTTCAGCATTAACTTGATCTTCTCCTAAAGTCCCCGCTATTGCAGGTGTCGCATCCTTATTTGCATTGTAGAGCAATCTGTACTGCTCTTTCATCGTATATTTATCCTTCTCGCCTGCAATCAGCTCCACATATTCTGACAGGTCTTCTCCTGCCTTTACATGGATAATATTCTTCGTCTTCGTATCATAGATATAAGCATCTTCTCCACCTTTGCTCACAAGGTTCTTCGTACCTGTCTGAATCTCGAGTGCATCATCCTTCAGTTTTGTATTCTTAAATATTGCATAATCTGTACTGAGCTTCAAAGCCGTAATAGAAGAGCTTGGACCAACCGTCGTACCATCATCAAGGTACTTTGTGAAATCAGAACCTTTTGAGACAACATCCGCCGTCATAGGACTATTTACTGTGGAAGCATTGATGCTGGCTGCATTGACAACATATACATTGTCAGTTCCATTGTAATTTACTTTTACTTTAGCCAGTGAACTATTTAGAACCTTGGACTGTCCTGTCTGGTCAATCTTGTCGCCTTTGATATAGTTAAATGTATGTACCAGATCTTCTGGCTGTGTCTTATCACCCTTCAGAAGATAAGTCTCATTGAACTTGGTCGTCTCTGAGATTCTGTCCATCTCAGTTACAAGCTGATCGATCTCATCCTGGATATACTGGCGGTCTGTAACGGAGTTTGTGCCGTTTGCTGCCTGTACGCAGAGCTCATTCATTCTCTGGAGCATATCCTGTACCTCTGCAAGTGCACCTTCTGCTGTCTGCACTGCGGAAATACCGTCCTCTGCGTTGCGGGAACCCTGTGTCAGACCACGGATCTGCTTTCTCATTTTCTCTGAGATCGCGAGTCCTGCCGCGTCGTCTGCAGCCCTGTTTACGCGATAGCCGCTTGAAAGTTTCTCTGTAGAACGCGCTGACGCATTCGTATTGATGTTCAACATTCTGTTCGCGTTCATAGCTTTAAGATTGTGCTGTACTACCATAATTTCTCCTCCTTCAGCAGCCCAGGACATCCCTTTCACCAAGCAACTTTCCCATAATTTTATTTCTTTTTATACTTTGATCATTCCCCTTGAATCGATCAGTTTTTGTTATCGTTAATATTTTCTGTAACTCCGTTTACAGTATATATATCGGCCTTATTTTCTGAAAATTTAGACTTTTATGCGAAATTTTCTAAATTTTCTCATTTTACCGCATAATTACGGCATTCTACCACCTATTTTATCGTATCATATAAGATCACACGATCCAAAGCCGAATAGGAACCGACCGATACAGGTTTACTATATTATAATTATCGGCAATCCGTTATGTAAATATTAGAAATTTTTGCAAAAATATGCACAATTTAAATAATTTGTGTATAAAATACAAAAAAACCGATCACACGACCGGTTTTTTATATAAATCGATATTAACCTAACAGCTTTGTAACTGCTGCTGTCGACTGGTTTGCTTGTGCAAGCACGGAATCATCAGACTGCTCTAAGATGCGGCGGTTTGCCTCACGAATCATCTCCTCTGCCCTTGCCACGTCCTCAACCGCACTGGATGCTGCGTTGATATTCTCAAGTGCGGCCTCTGCAGATTCACTTGCCCTGGACTTGATCTGAAGAGATGCTGCATCAGAAGATAACTCTGAAACTCTCTGCCCTGTCGCGAGTTTGTTCTCTTTTGCTGCTATTGCACTAGCCTTTGCCGCATATGCATCGTTTGTGATCTTGCTGTCATAGGTGAAACTACTCTTGATATCCATACTAATACCTCCTTGTGAAAAACAATTAATCCTTTATATTAATTCTGATGACACGATGTTATGTCACCCCTCTTAACAATTCTATTGTACCCGAATTGTCAGACTATGTCAACTAATTATTTTAAATTTTATGTAAATTTCTATAATTTCAGACAACTTGTACAATTCAACAAAAAAAGAGCATATGTATGTGCATATACCCTTCTTTTGTCAAACGAATTATCTATTGTGTAAATGATCAAGCGATCAATGAAAGCACTCCCTGATTGCTCTGGTTCATCTGTGTGAGCATGGACTGACCTGCCTGCTGTAAGATATTTGCATTGGAGTATGCTACCATTTCTTTTGCCATGTCTGTGTCGCGGATCTGGCTCTCGGCTGCCGTTGTGTTTTCTACAACATTATCAAGGTTATTGATGGTGTGCTCGAGACGGTTCTGGCATGCTCCTAACTCTGAGCGCTGTGCGGAGACCTGTGCCAGTGCGAGTGCCACACGCTCTATGGAAAGTGTGGCAAGGTCTACTGTACGGACATCTACCTGATCCACACCAATACTTGCTGCATCCATAGCATCAATGTATACATGAATCTTGTTGTTCATATCTGTGTCTGTACCTGCGTGAATCGCTGCGCCAAAACCTGTGATATGCTTACTTGCTGCAATCTCAAGCGGACCATTGTTGTACGAACCCTTACCGTTTGTGGCAGAACCACCCTTGAACACAATATAATCAGGATCATTGTAAACATTCTTTACGTTGTCGTTCTGAATATTCAACTCAAACAATGTAGCCGGAGTACCTGATGTTATCGCATTATCTGCCAGGATATCGTTAGCTGTCGTGAAATTACCTACTGCCCCACCAGTTCCACCGCCGACAAAAGCTGTCAAATCTTTTACAAACTGGATAACATTTGCATCTTTAGAAAAACTGTTCTCAAAGTCCGTAATCGATGTCTTACCGGTCAGACGTACGATGACATCCTGAAGGCTTTCACCATCTCGTATGTCTTTCAGCACTGTTGCAAGCCCATTTTTCATAGATGCTGCATTTACAGTTTTTCCGCCCGCAAGATATCCAAGATACATACTTGCAAGATATCCGGTTCCATAATTGGATGTATTGCTGCTCCCTCCAAGCTTGTTTGCCTGCAGCTGTGAGCTGATAAAGCTGTCGCCCGATGTTGTATTGATACCAAGTCCGCCATTCACCCAGTCATTTCCATCATAATATCCGCCTGCCGCTGCCTGCGCCATTCCCTCAATAAACCACTTCGGGAAACGGTCATCCGCATGTTTTCCATCTACTGTGCCAGTCATTCCGTTTGTGAGCGCTTCATCCATAAACGCATGCATCATTTCATGTACGATCGTAACCTCAAGTTTTTTCCTTGAATCTGCATCCAGATTTCCGTTATTATCAATCTTCAATGCATCCACATTGACCGCAAGCTGGTACTCCAGTGTGTTTGGATCGACTGTACCATCCGAATAGGAATAATGTCCAAACCTGACATATGCAAGTGTCGATGAACTAAGTCCCGGATAGTTGTTTCCGCCAAGTGCAAGCCCAATCCCAATACTTGAATTATTCAAAAAATCGTATGCCGGCGAAAATGCAGCAATGATTTCCTGCACTGCATTGGGTACAATTTCCATCTTCAAAGCATTCTTTAACTGAGTATACTTCGGATCAGTGGAAGTTGGTTTTCCATTTGCTGTCTGAGTGGTCTGAATACTATCCTGCATGTAGATAATCTTAAGACCCTTGGTATCCGAAAGTGCATCCAGCGACAGTTCTTTCCCTGCATTCGCCCCATTTAAGGCTGTCAGCTTCAGCTTTGCTTTTTCCTTGTCTTCCTCATATTTTTTCTTGACTTCCTCAAACTTCCTGTTATTGATCGCCAGATTGTACGCGCCCCTGCCACCTTTAGAAAGGCTTCCGTTCAAAAGGTATGTCTCGTTAAACTTCGTTGTCTCTGCCACCCTGTCGATCTCCGCGATCAGTTGTGTGACTTCATCCTGAATATTCTGTCTGTCAGATGCAGCATTTGTACCGTTTGCAGCCTGTACGCAGAGCTCGTTCATGCGCTGGAGCATATCCTGCACTTCACTTAAAGCGCCGTCTGCGATCTGTACCATGGAGATCCCATCCTCTGCATTTTCTGTTGCCTTGGTAAGTCCCCTGACCTGGCGTCTCATCTTTTCAGAAATCGACAAACCTGCCGCATCGTCAGCGGCTCTATTGATTTTATATCCACTAGAGAGCTTTTCCGCTTTCTTTGATACTGTACCACTTACTATAGATAATTGTCTCTGACTGTTCATAGCCATAAGATTGTGTGCTATTACCATAATTTTTACCCCCTGATTTCCTTATCGTTAGGCGCCGCATAAACCTCATCCTTGAAGCGGCATATCTCAATCCTGCCAGGCCTCACCTCCTTAATACTAAAATGAATTAACTGTTCACCACACGTTCTCTCTCAGCCACGCACTGCTGAAGCTTCTGTTCAAACAGCTCTGCCATTTCCATATTGCCCATCCCTCTGTATATGTCAACAATATGGGCATAGCATGACAGCTGATTCTCCCCCAATGTCTCCAAATCCTTCATTGTCGTCACCTTGACATACAACATCAACGCCTTGACTATTCGACCGTTCTCCCTAAGCAGATTCGCATATTCATACGTAAACTTCGCTGAATTGTAAATTTTATTGTACTTCTCCAAGAGCTCCAGTGCATCTGGAAACCTGTCTTTTCGGCAGTATGCCTTTGCCAGCGACATGATCAGCTCCGGAACATAAACGTGCTCCACACTCTCCGTTATGCCCAGGCTCTTCTCATATGAACGGATCGCCTCGTCGATATCATCAAGCACAAAATAGGACTGCCCCATCTGGAAATAATGATATCCGTTTCCGCCATCCTTCTCAATAGCTTTCTGAAGCAGATCCAGATTCCTCCTCTGCTTTCTCTCCATCGCCTCACCTGTCAGGGCATATCCGTGATGAATGACTTCCATCGGAAGCAGAAAGGCCTCCAAAGAGTCCATACTTTTTCCGGATTCCGTGGTGCAGATCTGCTCATGAATCGGAAAGAAATACTGATAGAAATTCTTATTGTACATCCGCGGCACATCATCCGAAACATACCCTTTTTCACCACTGTTCTTAGGAATCAGATTGGTAAGCCGCATCACACCTGCATAGCGCGGATAGCGCTGCATCAAGATCCTCAATGCGCTGATATCAACATTGGTGACATACTCGTCACAATCGACCACCAGTATCCAGTTATTTTTCGCAAAAGAAGCACAGTAGTTCCTCGCAGCGGCAAAATCATCGATCCACTCAAAATCAACCACCTTATCTGCATATTTTTCGGCAAGCTCCTTCGTGCGGTCTGTGGAACCGGTGTCCGTCACGATGATCTCCCAATCGTACTTTTTCAGATGTTTCAGGCATTGTTCTATGTGCTCCTCCTCGTTCTTGGCAATGATACACACTGAAATTGGTATCTTAGACATAATTTCTCCCCCTGTTGCGCCTCTCTTATGATGTTTTTATGCGTTTGTCACTTTTTCCTTGTCTGCATGGTACGCGAGAAAACGCTGATGGAAATTCTCCGCCATCTCCTTCTCACCAAATGCTTCATAAATCTGTATGATTCTGCCATAGCAGTCAGTCAGCTCGCCGCCGAGAGTTCCCATATCTGGCAGTGTTGTTACTTTAATATAATTTCCCAGCGCCTTCAAGATCTGTTCGTCTTTCCACAAAATATTTGCATATGTAAACACATACTTCGCCGATGTAAAATCCTTAGCATACTTCTCCATCAGTGCCAACGCATCTGGTATTCTGTCCGCATCAGCATAAGTGTTTGCGAGGGACATAATCAACTCCGGCACATAATATTTTCCCAAATCTGGTATATGCTCCATCGCCTTCTCATAGGCAGCTATCGCCTCCTCGGCGCCATTGAGCGTCAGCTGTGACTGACCGATCTGGAAATAAACATATCCCTTATCCGGCGTCGCCTCGAGCTCCTGATAAAGCAGTTCGAGATTTCTGACCTGTTTCTTTTTCATGGTCTCATTGTCAAGTGCATATCCATGATGAATAATATCAATCGGGAGCAGAAATCCATCCATCGGATCATCACGCTTTGCAGGATCAATCGGAACGATCTGCTCATGTATGGCATAATCAAAAGTATAAAAATTTTTATTATACATGCGCGGCACATCTGTATTGACGTATCCCTTATGTCCCTTGCCATCATTCGTGATATTTTTCAAGCGAAGCACTCCTGTATATTTGGCATGCTTCTGCATTAACATTCTTAAAATTCTGATGTCAATTGACTGCACGATCTCGTCGCAGTCGATTGCCAGTATCCAGTTGTTTTTGGCAAAGGAAGCACAATAGTTTCTGGCAGCCGCAAAATCATTGATCCACTCAAAATCTACAACCTTATCGGCATATTTCTCCGCAATTTCCTTTGTCCTGTCCGTGGAACCTGTGTCCGCCACAATAATCTCCATACCGTATGGCAGCAAATGTTTCAGACAATCCTCTATGAATTTTTCCTCATTTTTCGCAATAATGCATACCGTTACCGGCACCTTTGACATATTTAGTCCTCCCCTTACGTATTTTTGTACGTAAAACGCGCAGGCATACTTATACAAATATGCCTGCGCGTCATCCATGACGTTATAACTGTCGTTATACATTCCTATTTTTTTCGATCCATAAGCTGTGGATCGACCGTATTTAACTTACTGACGGCACTGTAATACTTCGTCGCTGCACTCGCTGTCACCCTGCGCTCCCTGATCTCCTGTCGCTTCGAAGTCAATGCCGCTTCCATCGAAGCTTTGTTGCGCTGCTCCTGCGCCTCGATTGAAACGCCCTTGTCAACTGCTTCCCTGACCAGATCCTGCATCCTTAGAACCTTTTCCCTGTACTTGTCGGGATTGCTCTGTACTTCCTCCCTGACAAGCTCATAGGTCGACGTAAATCCATCATCAAGGCGGTTGAGTTCATCGATCAGCTCACCTTTTTCGTCCATAATAGCATCATACGCCTCTGTGTCAAACGGTCTCTTTGTCGAAGCCGCCAGCTGGCGCTTGTTGATCTCATAGACTTTGTCAAGTACTTCAAGTTTCTTTTCCAGACTTTCTGTCATGATCTGCAGATAATTTTCTGTCATGTCTGTTCCCCTTCCATACTGTACCAGACTGAACTATAAAATCAGGTTCCAGTTCTCTTATAAGCACCTAAATTGCCCTGCCCGCCAGCCACTTTTGCCTGCGCAGCCGGATTGCTCTTATCCCCGGCAACTTTTTTCATTACCTCTTTCCAGTTATCCCTCATGGAACGCAGGTGCTTTAACACTTCCTCCATAATCTCTGGATCCTTGGCTACATTTGCCTCGTGGCATCGTCTCAACAGATATACGTACACATTTTCAAACTCCTGCGATACCGCATACTTCCTGTCAAGAGTATCCCTGAAATTCTGGATAATCTTCTCAACCTTGACGATATTCTCGTGTGCCTTTGCAGGATCCTTGTTCTCCATTGCCAGAATAGCTACATTACCGAACTTAATCGCCCCATCATAGAGCATCAGTGTCAGCTCTGCCGGTGAGGCTGTCATAATTTTCGCGTTTTGATATTGTGCGTATCCATTTTGTTTGAGCATGTATTTCCTTCTTTCTACTTAGGATCTGTCACGAAATAACCTTTCATTTTGACTTGTCTAAATCCACACATGCGTCGTTGTCGTCAATCGGCGTACGTCCAGTACGCCTCATTCCTCCGCCTAGCCTGTGTGAATTTATTCTGCGTCAAAATTGAAAGTTATTTCATGACAGCTCCTTACCATTTTCACCTATATCATATCAATGTCATTCTTTATTGTCCCAACATACTTGCAAGAGAGTTCTGGCTGGACTGCAGTTTTGACAGTGCCACCTCCATCGCAGAAAACTTCTTGTACCACTTGTCTTCATAAGCGTCCAGTTTCTTCTGCGCTTCTTTAATCTTCTTGGTATAGTCGTCATATTCTGTCTTCATGCGCTTGTCATCATATACCTTGTAGATACTCCTGTACTCTGTACTTGCCATCGTCTTCTGAAGAGAATTGTACATCTCCTTACTCATAGCCGTGAAGAGCTCGATCACCTTATCCGGATCCGCTGCAATCGCTTCTTTGAGTTTATTCTTCTCATCCGAATACTTTTCATCATCGCTATCACCAAATATATGCAGTGCATTACGCTCAGCCTTCTCTGTATCGAAATAACTGCCTGTACCTACACCAAAATTGACAAGGTACAATGTCTCGCCACCTATATCGTAGCCTTTGTTGACAGCACCTATCATACACTGCATAACAGTGTTGAGATCCTTGTCTCTTCTGAGTAATGAATCTTTAATCGTATTCTCCCACGTCTCAACCTCATCATCGGTCATAGCTTCTTTCTCTTCGTCGGAAAGCATATTGTACTTTCTTGCCGAATCAGCGTTATAAAGTTTCGTCATCTCATTCATGATGTCGTTGTATTCTTTGAGGAAGTCCTTGATCATGTCGTAGATGCCGTCATAGTCTGTATCAGTGGTGATGGAAATCGGTCCATCTGTCGTCAATGCGTTTGCGGTAATGCTGAGCCCGTTGATCGTAAAAGTATTTGTATCTGATGTAAATTCTGCACCGTTTAACGAAATCATTGCATCCTCTGCCCAGATTCGCGTAGCTGTTGAACCATTCTCATAAGAAGCATTGGTGTCAAGGCCAAGGGATGCCAATGCATCATTTGTTCCTTCAAGCTTAAACTCCTTTGCTGTACCAGTTCCTGTAGAGCTGATAAAGAATCTCTGATTTGCCTCGTCAAAGGATGCGTTAACACCGCCTTCCCGCAGCGAATTCAACAGTTCACTGATCTTCATATCAGCAGTGATCTCGATCGTAGTCTCCTTCGCGTCAGCACCCTGACCTACTGTAAGTGTCAGTCTCTGTCCGACTAAGTTCGAATCAATCTCCGAAAGTTTGGAATCCAAAGCATAATCGGGTGTGACTGGATTCGGATTCAGCTTTGAGACCATTGAACCTGTTATTTTGCCAGTACCAGACTGGGGTACCCCACCGATGTCCTTTAATCCAAATCCCTGCAGAAGTGTATTGCTGGCTGTGTCACTGGTACTTGAAAGCGTGAACGCATATCCATCATTTATCGATCTCTGCACTGATATCCTGCCATTTTCAACACTCATCTGAAGTCCTGTGTGTTCCTCGGCATTTTTCTTGTTAAACTCAGAGATAAACTGATCAACAGTCATATTTTTGTCGACATTGATCTCTATCTCCTTGAGCCTGGCATCAGCAGGATTGAAATTATCATCAGCATAACCAGTAACGTTTATTTTCAGTTTGCCACCCTTGATGTTTAATTCTTCAAGAGTTGTGTTCGTCTCATCCTTCGAGGTATCGCCCGGAATACGAATCTTCTTACCCGTAACTGTTCCTGACGCATTGTCTGCCGGTGTCATATCTGACAAACCAAGAGCATACACAGGACTTAATCCCGATGCTCCCGATGAACTAAAGCTAAATCCTGTTGACGGTCCAGATACTGTTATCTTACCAGTGTTTTCGTCGAATGCCATGCTGAGACCATTTGATGAAAAATTAGTGTTCGCATTGAAATTATCAACAAAATCCTGAATACTGCCATCTTCTGCCGCAACATCAATGTTGATCTGTCCTACAGAACTTCCATTAACACTGACATCAATTGTTCCACCAGCGATACCCAAATCTTTCAGTGCCGTATCTTTCGTGACCTTATTTACTTTCTTGGAAATAGCAGCGCCTGTCAGATATCCTGATTTCGCAAGCTGTTTTACTTCCAATGACTGTACTCCATTGACTGCACCGTCACCTGCTGTGATTGTTGCCTTCGTAGGGTCAGAGATAGTTGTCTTCTTCTTCGCATAACTTCCGACCAATCTCATGTTGGACAGTGTACCTGTGTAGAGCTTATAGATCCTCTTGTTCAAATCCTGCCACAGAGATGTTTTCCACTCAAGCTTCTTCTGATCATTCTTCAGGTTCGTCACCTTTGTTGATTTTGCCTTGACCAACTGTTGTATTACCGACTCCGTATCCATACCTGAATACATACCCGTCATTCTCAATAAATCTGACATTGTAATCCCTCCAATTTACATACTTCCCTGTAACTATCCAGCACCTCATAGTTACTCTTCACTTACTATTTTCGATCTTGCTACGTCCTCTCATCAACCAGCACGCCCGCAAGCTCCATCCTCTTCGCCAGCAGATCAAGTGTCTTCTCAGGCGGAATCTCCTTGATCACTTCCTGCGTATCCCTGTCCACCAACTTGATGATAATACGGTTCGTCTTCTCATGAATACCGAACTTTGCAGCGGAATGAGGCAATGATGCAACAGCCTGTTCCATAACTTTCTTCAGCTTGTCGAGGTTGACATTCTTCTGCTCATCAATGAGCTGTCTGTCAGCCGGTATCGACAACGTTACTGATTCATCTGATTCTTTAGCGATCTGTACATCCATTACTCCATCCGTGGAATCTGCTTTCTTGGCCTCTGCAGCCTTGGGTGTTGACGACTGTTCGGGCGCCTTCATTGTCTGAACGGTTTGAATGGTCTGAGCGGTCGAAACGGTCTGCTGCCGGGTTTTCCCCCTTGATATAGGCTCCATATACATGCTAATCACCTCCATGTCACGCATGCGCATTCTTCATGCAATTCTTGTAACCATTCATGTCATCACAGGCTCCTAGCCATACAGAATCGTGTCTTGAACAGTTACCAATTTTATCAAACAAACTGCAATCATAATGATTTCATTTATTATATCGTCAAATTATATTGAAAAATTAATGGTATAACATTATTTTATACGAAAACAGTGCAAAAAACAACAAAAAATTTTAAACGAACAAGGCCTGTTGGTGTGAACTGCAGCTGCCAGATTTAAAAGATAAACTTCACATATTCAGCAAAAACGGTTAAAAAAATATAAATATTATCCGATATATACATTAATATAGTTTTTCAAAATACTACTGATCCAGATCAAGAAACGGCAGATACACATTTGCGCGGAAACAACTGATACAAAAGGATTTGTATTTGTAAATACATGGAGGTATTTATCATGGTAGTACAACACAATCTCAGGGCAATGAACGCCAACAGAATGTTAGGCATCACACAGGGAACACTTTCCAAATCCGCAGAAAAACTGTCATCAGGCTACAAGGTAAACCGTGCAGCAGATGACGCAGCAGGTCTTTCCATTTCCGAAAAAATGAGAAAACAAATCAAGGGACTGACACAGTCTTCCCTGAATGCAGAGGACGGCATCAGTGCAGTACAGACAGCTGAAGGTGCACTTACCGAAGTGCATGATATGCTGCAGCGCATGAATGAGCTTGCTGCAAAGGCAGCAAACGGCACAAATGCCCTCTCAGACCGTCAGACGATCCAGGATGAGGTTGACCAGCTCCTCACGGAAATTGACAGGGTGGCGGAAACCACCAAATTTAACGAGACCTATCTTCTGAAAGGTGATAAGAACACTGTGACGAGATATCTCAACGCAAAGGATGCGGGTCTTGACGGAACAATTCTACAGAACGCTACGAGGGCTTCTTTCACGATGAATGTTTTGAAGCTTGGCGACAGCATCACAATTGCCGGCAGAGAATATTGGATCGGCACAAATATAGATGAATCATTGACACAGGATGCTATTATAAAGTCCATTACCAATGGTAACTATGGGTACAACGACATGGATGCCGATCCAGATACCGTTAATGCCACAGTTATGGCCGGCTCACACATCGACGTTGACGGCGTGCAGTACACGCTTGTCACAGATGCCACCCAGGAGAACGCGGACAAGAATATGCTGACACTCTCCAACGTCCTCAGCAAGATTGAAATGGGCAGCACTGCCAAATATAATGGAAAAATATACCATACACTTCTTGACGAAGAGCCAACTCCAGGCGTAGGTCCTCTTGACCATGATGATATTGACGATGTCAATGCGTCCTATATCACAGATACCCAGGCATACAAGATGATCCGTCAGGAACTTGCCCTCGCCAACAATATCGGGGCAAACAAACAGAATTCTGAGGTTGACATTACAATAAAGGATGCCCAGGATCCAACTAAAGTTCTCAATCTGTCAACAGCGACAGATACACGCGACATTACAGGCGCAAAGAAAGTTGTATTCTCTTTCACAAAAGGCCAGTACACCGCACAGGAAGACTTGAATTTCTCTCTTCATGTAGGCGCTGACGCTGACATGGCCAACAAAATCAGTGTAGGCATCAAGGCACTTGACACAGCCGGACTTGGTATCGAGGGCTTGAACGTAAAGGATTCAACTGGTGCAGGCGCCACATACGCGATCGACTCCATCGCAGATGCCATTGCAGCCGTATCATCACAGCGCTCCCTGCTCGGCGCAGTCCAAAACAGATTGGAGCATACAATTAATAACTTGGATAACGTAGTGGAAAACACAACCTCTGCGGAGTCCGCAATTCGTGATACAGAGATGGCAACAGAGATGGTGAAGTACTCCAATGCCAATATCCTCTCACAGGCAGGTCAATCCATGCTTGCACAGGGCAACCAGTCCAATCAGGGCGTACTCAGCTTACTGGGCTGATCATAAAATACCAAAGCCACCACAAATGTGGTGGCTTTGGCGTTATAATGCAAACTATATTTCTCTTGTTTAACCAGCCAGCAGCGACAAAATCCCTTGTCTTGACTGATTTGCCTGTGTTAACATTGCCTGTCCCGCCTGCAGGAGAATATTCTTATTAGAATACTGTACCATTTCCTTTGCCATATCCGTATCCCGTATCTGGCTCTCTGAAGCTGTCGTATTCTCAACGATATTATCCAAATTGTTGACCGTATGCTCAAGCCTGTTCTGGTATGCACCAAGACGGCTGCGCTCCGCGCTGACTTTATCTTTCGCCTTGTTAAATGCCTTGATTGCGTTCTCAGCCCCGGTAACTTTCACCATCACCATTCTCTTCACGCCATCCTCATCTCTGATCATCTGCTCTTCGAGCGTGTATCCGCCCCTGACATCTATATTGTCGATGCCCAAAGCACAACTCGATATTGTTGCCATTTTAAGACACATAAAATTTCCTGTATCAGCTCCAACCTGCAGGGCAAGCTGATTTGGATTCTCGATACGCTTATCATTGACATAGATTATATGGCTGCGCATGACGCCTGTTCCAAAAAGTCCTCTGCCTGACGATGCACTTGGCTTGCAATTCCAGCTGCCTGCCCCACTTCCCTTCCAATCAACCCAATTCTTATATCCGCCACTTCCAATAGATGACGGCGCCGGATATTTGCCGCGGTGATCGTATATCCATAATTTGTTTGAATCCTTAGAATCTATTTCCAAATTAGTGTAATGATTTGCCGGATTGCCTTTCGTAGCCTCCACAATCTTTTCCACTAAAGTCTTACCATCATTAATATTATCGATTCCGATTTTGTATACATATGCCCCCTGTGAAGTGTCATACTCAACACCATCTCCGTCCGTAAATTCCACACTATAATAGTTGTAGCAGGTGCAACAAGTCATATTAAATCCCATACCGATCAAGTCCTTCTTATTCGTCGCATTCATAGCACTAAAATCCAGACTTGCAGCGGCATGTATCACGGTTACAGGCACATTATTCACTATCGTCACGCTCCCCGTTGGGCTGGTTGTCGAAGTGACTGTGGTTGTCTTCTTATACTGATATGTCTTTGCATATTCCTCACACATAATATTTTTCCCATTCACAGCATTTTGGGGATCTGTTGATGGTGATACTACCCATGTTGGCAGACTTCCCTCATTCGCAATTTCTGTCGCCACTGGCTTCTGGGTATATTTGGTTTCTCCCTTCAGCACATAAATTTCATTGAATTTGGTCCTCTCCTGAATGGCATCGATCTCCTCGATAATCTGATCTATTTCCTCCTGTATCTTCGCCCTATCCGACTCGCTGTTCGTTTCATTTGCCGCCTTTATGGAAAGTTCTATGCATCTATCGATCATATCATGTACTTCTGCCATAGCGCCATCTGCCACCTGTATCATGGAAATTCCATCCTCAGAATTTGCGGATGCCTGGGTCAATCCGCGTATCTGCTTGCGCATCTTCTCTGATATGCTCAAGCCTGCAGCATCATCCGCCGCCATATTGATCTTATAGCCGCTTGAAAGGTTTCTGGTTGATTTCTCAAGCACTCCTCCTGTGATATTTAGTTGACGGTTGGCATTTATTGCCTCAATGTTATGTTGTATTATCATGACATTCATCCTCCTTGATATCTGCCAAAGATTTGTTTCCTTGTCCTTTCTTTCTTATTTTGTGAAAAAACGAATTCCTTTTAGTTTTATCACAATTAATGTTTGCATTTTCAAAAAAAAGCTGCTGATAAATCAGCAGCTTTTTCATCATGGTAGATTGAAACCTTACCGTCCTGTGGAACCGGTGATTACTGTAACAAGCTTAGTACACCCTGGTTAGCCTGGTTAGACTGTGCAAGCATTGACTGACCTGCCTGCTGAAGGATGTTAGCGTTAGAGTATTTCACCATCTCAGTTGCCATGTCTGTATCGCGAATCTGGCTCTCTGCGGCTGTTGTGTTCTCTACGACGTTGTCCAAGTTATTAATGGTATGCTCTAATCTGTTCTGGACTGCACCAAGCAGTGATCTCTGCTTAGATACATGTGCAATCGCCTCTGCGATCGAATCAATCGCATATGTCGCATATGCACCTGTTGAATCCTTTACATTTAGACCATTGATGCCTAATCCCCTGGTATCCAGTGCGTCGATCGTAACACCAATCTTGTTCGTCATGTCTGCGTCAGCGCCTACGTGAAGCTGGAAGTTAAGTGCTTCCTGAACGTCGTACTTGCCTTTCTGAGTAATTGCAAAGATTGCTTTGCCATCAACTGTCTTATCATCCACATCTTCTACGACAGCATTTCCGCCTGTCTTCGCTCCAATGCTGTTGGCAATTGTGAGTTCCTGACGAATCATTGAATACGCTTTTGCCGCTGTAATAACAGATGCATCTACATCATCCACTCCATCATTACCAGCTGTGCCATTAACATTTTGTTCATCTTTCATCACATGATATGTTCTGCCCTTATACAGTACCGAACTCTGCTCCACGACTTTCGCCGCAATATTTTCCTTGGTCAAAATATTTTTATCTGCATTCTCCGTCGCAGCATCACTAGCTACTGTATACTGAACACCATCAATTGTAACCAGCTCTCCTGCCGTTACCGAAGCAGTAATCATATCCTGAACATTCTTTGCGCCAGCAGTACCTACTTCGCCGATAGAATACTGCTTGCCGGCAATTGTGATGCTATCGCCAAACTGTAAAGCATTCATGGTAAATGTCGCAAATGTCGCGCCATCCTGAAGCTGTCCGTCGATTCCTGCATCTTTAGCTTCCAGATATTTCTCAACCCGGTTTGCATCGCCCTTCAAGAGATAAATCTCATTGAACTTGGTTGTCTCTGCTACTCTATCGATTTCAGTAAGGAGCTGTTCTACTTCGTCCTGGATTGTCTGACGATCAGACAAAGCGTTTGTACCGTTTGCTGCCTTCACTGCAAGTTCGTTCATTCTCTGTAACATATCGTGCACTTCTGTTAAAGCACCTTCTGCTGTCTGCACTGCGCTGATACCATCTTCCGCGTTAGAGGAAGCCTGTGTCAGACCTCTCATCTGCTTTCTCATCTTTTCTGAAATCGCAAGCCCAGCTGCGTCATCTGCTGCACGGTTAATCTTGTAACCAGAAGAAAGCTTCTCTGAAGATTTTGACAAAGTTCCTGTTGTGATTCCTAACATTCTGTTTGCGTTCATTGCTCTAAGATTGTGCTGTACTACCATATAATTACCTCCTTGTAATTGCCGTATGCGACTCCCTCACATACGGTTGTCGGCGACTCCCTTCGCCCCATTTGTTACACAAAATTTACCATATTAAGTTTTTATATTCCCCGGAAAATTCTTTAAATTCCATTTCGGCATCAACCTAAAGTTTTACCGGCATTGTAAATGAGTTTAAGATGTCTATCATTTCCTCATTTACATACTATATATCGGAATAAAATTGTAATACTTTATAGTTTTCTGACTATTTTTTATATTTTTATTTTTTTGTATATTTATTTTATGCAATTCAGTCTTTTTACACC